>JBEKJU010000039.1:0-21544 GCA_050011095.1 Syntrophorhabdales bacterium | reverse complement strand
ATGACGGAAAGCCCACCGATCTGGCCTATGACTGGCGGGACGATTCTAAGTACCCTAAAGTTTGCCAAACACTACTCGATAAGATCTATCCTCAAGAGATTCGTGATCTGTATTCGTCGCTTGAGAGCAATCCGAAGGCCCTTACTTCTTGGTTCATGAACTATCGTCGCTGCGGGAACCTGCCGCAAGAATGTTCACAACGTTTTACAGGCTGTTGCTGAAAGCCGACCCGTCTTCTACCGAAGAGAAGGCAGCTCAGAAGCAGAAGGTCCCAGCATCCGCGAAGCAGCCGAGAACCCGGGCGCCAAAGGCGGAGGCCGCTGCGTCGACGCCCAAGGAAACGGAGCCCACCGAAAAAGAGACGCGCTCATCTGCTGAAAAAACGCAGGGGAGGCACGGAAGCCTGCCCCAACTGCACATAAACATACAGCTCCACATCTCTCCTGAAACCACGGCTGAGCAAATCGACAAGATATTCGAAAGCATGGCGCGGCATCTGAAAGACTTCAGGGTATAGGCCCACAAGGCATGATCGACGAAGCAAACCGCTTAAGAGACTTCGTTTCGGCGATACAGACCGATTGCAAGGAGGTCTTGCTCCCACCCCAGGCCGGGATAGCCGCTCCTGGGCAGTCCGTTATACCAGTTGCGCTTATCAAGGGGACGCGAGGGTATATTGAACGGGTGGCTTACCAAGCCAACGGCTGTTACGACAGCGGGTGGTATGATGCCTGTGCTGTCATGGTTAGACGGCTTTTTGAAACGCTGATTATCGAAACTTTTGAGTCTCACAAGATCGCAGACAAGATCAAGGACGGAAATGGGGATTTCTTCTTTTTATCAGACCTCATCAGGTGCACCCTTGCGGAACCGGCGTGGAATCTCACAAGAAACACCAAGAGTGCGCTACCCAAACTGAAGGACATTGGAGACAAATCAGCCCACAGTAGGCGTTACCATGCTATCAGAAATGACCTTGATAAACTCCTGCCCGAGATACGAGTTGTACTACAGGAACTGATTTACCTATCAGGGCTTAAATAGCCCAACAACTTGATGCAGCTGACTCCTTACTGTCCTATCTGATCACGGTGTTCCTTTCGCGTGGCAATCATATGCCTTCGACCTCACGGCCAACACTCTGATTGTAGGTGCTACTTCACCGATACGTTGGCGGCAAGCCCGGCAAGACGTATGTCCCCTTCGCCTCCGTCTTTACCCGCCGGCATCATCGAAATGGAGGGGTTTATGATGCCGGCTGCGCCGGACGCGGAGCACCCGCGCGGCCATCGGGCGGGTCATGGCCGGAATGCTTTAGATGAAGATTCCGAACATGCCGGTGGCCGCGCGCTAAAAAAAGAAAAGACATAAAGAGACGGGCACGGGGCGCAAAAAAGCAAGACAGGCACGCCATTCTTTCATTCGGGCGGCAAATAGGGTAACCTATGGCCGATGAAGAGGCTCAAGGAAAACGGCATTTCCTGGTTCCTCGGCGAGCATGAGGGGCTCGCCCCGGCCGTGGCGGATGTGGCCGAGGAGGAAAACATCCGCAGGAGCTACACCGTCAGGGAATACGGCGGCGGAACAATATTCATCAAATATTTCCTGGAGCGGGGCATCGCGGGTTTCCTGCGGAACAGGATCGTGCCGAGGGGCAGGAAGGAATATCACGTCGCGCGGCTGATACTTGCCCGTTCCGTGGCCACCCCCCCGGCCCTGGGCTATGGGGTGGGGGCGAGGGGTTCCTTCGTCATCCAGGAGCGGATCGAGGGACGGACCCTCAAATCGGCCCTCGATAGCGCAGCGTCTGCCGAAAGGGGTCCGCTCCTCGACGCCCTGGCCCTTTTCCTGGGGCATCTCGCAGCGCGGGGCATCAGGCACAACGATCTCCATCTCGATAACATCCTTCTTTCGGAAGGCAGGCTCTACCTGATCGATCTCCACAAGGCATACGTAGGGCGCGCGCCCGTGGACAAAAGGGGCGAGCTTGCCAACCTCACGCAGGCGCTCGCCATGATCCACCAGGGGATGACAGCCGGGGAGAAGAGGCGGTTCTTCGAGGTTTACGGACGGCCGGACATCCAGCCGGTTGTCGAGGCGGGGCTCAGGGCGCAGTGGACGAAATGGATCGACAGCAAGATGAAAAGGGCCTTCTCGACCACGTCGAAATTACAGGCGGTGGGCGGCAGGGTTTTTGTGAGGGGCAGGGAAGAAGAGGGCCGGGGCTCGTTTCGGGGGCTTATCAAGAAGGACAGGAAGGTGCGCGTCGAGAGGTATGGCGACCACATAAGGAAGACGTACCGGGTAAGGCACAGGCTCGTCCGGGCGTGGGAGGTCCTGACGGCCCTGGAATACCTGGCGCTCGATATCGTGCCGCGCCCCTTTTTTGTAGAGGTGCCGTCCCTCTTCAGGAGCGGATATGTGGCCATGGAGGACCTCGGCCCCTACGGCGAGGAACTGGACAGGTTCCTCGACAGGAGGTACGACACCATGGGCCATGCGGGCCGTCGGGCGTTCATCGGGGCCTTTTCGCAATTCCTTGCGGGGCTCCTCTCCACGGGCATCGTCCAGAAGGACATGAAAGCGTGCAACGTCTTCGTCCTGGCAGACGGCTTCAGGTTCCTCGATGTGGAAGATATCGCTTTTTCCGCGATAGGGGAGGGGGATCTGCGGCGCATGCTCGTGCAGCTCAACTGCTCCGTGCCCGCGAGGATCGCGGCCCGCGACAGGGTCAGGTTCTTCCTGCGGGTGACGAGACCGTTCCCGTGTGATAAAAAGCGGCTGCTCCGGGATGTGGCCGAGGCCTGCCTGGGGCAGGAGATCGTCTACGAGGGCGTATCGGGACTCACAAGGGAATCATGGCCAGGGCGTCAGTCACACCACCTTCAGCCCGCATGCCGCCCGACTCGATAACGAAGCGACCCTCCTCCAGCTTCTCGTCCTCGGCCCACGTCGTCGTGATCCCCGATTCTTTCAGTCGTGAGAGATTGGAGCGCCTATAGCCCGTAAGGTGGGCCACGTCGCGGCGGTTGAGGCGGACCCGCGCCGGGCCGCGGATGGCCGACACGGCGCAAGTCTTAAGGACAGCGAGATAAAAGGCCTCCGACTTCACGAGATAACCGAAGGCGGGGTGGAAGGGGCCGGCGACGATCTTTTCAGTGAGCACGTCGTTCCCCGTGAGGCCCATCTTTATCGTGGCGACCCCGCAAGCATACGCGGAAAGCGAGATGAAGGCCGCCTTCGCGACGGCCCGCTCCACGCTGTCCGGTGAGAAACGACCGGCCCTGAAGTCGCGGCAGAGGGGGGTATCATCGATCACGCATAGGGGATAGATCCTGATAAACGCGGGGGCGAGGGCGCGGATTGCGGAGGCTGTTTCACGCACGTCCCCTGGTGTCTCGCCCGGAAGACCTACCATCACCTGGAGGCCCGTCTCGAAGCCCTCCCCCCTGAGGATATGATACGTCCTGTGAAGGTCGTCCACGGTATGGCCCCTTTTCAAGACGGCGAGAATGTCGTCGTTAAAGGTCGGAATGCCGAGTTCGATCGTCCGTACCCTGTGCTTCTTCAGGAGGGCCAGCGTGTCCGCGTCCAGGGGACCGGGCTTCGCGGATACGCGGAGATGGGCGATCCTATCCCTATAGGGGTCGAGGAGGCGCAAGATGCGGTCGAGGAGGAGCGCGGGAAGGCCGAGCATGTTTCCCCCGTAGAGGGCCACCTCGGCGGGGGCCGCGAGTCCGCCGAGGAGCGCCGCGATGCGCCTCTCCAGGGCGTCGCCCTGTCCACTATTCGTGATATGGTCCTGGTTGCAGTAGGTGCACCGTTCCCCGCACCCGAGGTGGGGCAGGAAGAGGGGTACGATCATACAGCTTCGATTTGTTCGAGGAGGAGACTCGCCGCCATCTGCTCGGCTTCGCGCTTGCTCTTGCCCATGCCCTTCGCCTTCAGGTCCTTGCCCACGTAGACATAGATGCTGAAGCCCTCGCGTGTCTTCCGCGTAAGACGGTATCGCGGGAGAACGCCCAATTTTTTCTGAGAGTACTCCTGAAGCACGTTCTTGGGGTTCTTCTCCTGGAGCTTTGCCTCGTTGAAGTAAGGGCGGAAGAGGTGATTGATGACGCGGGAGACCGACCTGAACCCCCCATCGAGGTAGATGGCTCCGATGAGGGCCTCCAGCATGTTTGAGAGGACCTTCGAATCCCTCGGCAGGCAGCCCTTCCCATTGCCATAGGCCATGTGCTCGTCGAGCTTGATGAGGTGGGCTATCTCGGTGAGCATTCCCCTTTTTACCAGGCACGACCTGGCATTGCTCAGGAAACCCTCGTTCTTCTCCCTGTATTTGCGAAAGAGGAGGATGCTGACGACCGTGTTGAGAATGGCGTCCCCGAGGTATTCGAGCTTCTCGTTTTCCGACTTGCCCATCCCCTTCCTGTCATTTATGAAAGAGGAGTGCGTGATTGCCTGGGCAAGCAGCTCCCGGTCCTTGAAGCCGTACTTTATCGTCTCTTCCAACAGGGTAGAATAGTCAGCCACGCGATGCCAGTCCGGAAGTCACAGGAGACGGGGCGAATCTTACGATTCTCCTCATACCCGTCCCGTCGTCATGTCTTCCGCTCCCACAATCCTTCAGATCTTGACGGCCTCTTCCTTTCCCGCATACATTTTTCTCAGTTTCGGCTTTTCGATCTTGCCGGTCGGGTTCCGGGGCACCTGGCCGAGGAAGATCTTTCTCGGCCTTTTGTACCGGGGCAGGGCCTCGCAGAACAGGAGGACCTCCTCCTCGGTGAGTGTCGTGCCCGGCACGGCCTCCACCACGGCGGCCACTATCTCGCCGAGCCGTTCGTCCTGCAGGCCGATAACCGCCGCATCCCTCACCTTCGGGTTCGTGTGGAGGAAATCCTCCACCTCGACGGGGAAGACATTCTCTCCCCCCGTGATGATCACGTCCTTTTTGCGGTCCACGATCCAGATGAAGCCGTCCTCGTCGAACCTCGTCATATCGCCCGTGTAGAGCCAGCCTTCCTTCAGCGTCTTTGCCGTGGCGTCGGGGTTTCGGTAATACTCCCTCATGACGCCGTCACCTCTCACGATGAGTTCGCCCGGCTCTCCTTTCGGCACGTCGTTCCCCTGCTCGTCGACGATTCGGGCCTCCCAGTTGAATCCTGGCACCCCTATGGCCCCGACCTTGTGCGTATTCTCTATGCCCAGGTGGACACAGCCGGGTCCCGTCGACTCGCTGAGGCCGAAGTCCGTGTCGTACTCCATGCGCGGGAAGTATCTCCTCCAGTGCATGATCAGGCTGGGAGGCACGGGCTGGGCGCCAATGTGCATGAGCCGCCACTGGTCGAGCCTGTAATTCTCCCGCTTGAGCGCTCCACTGTCGAGCTTCAGCAATATATCCTGCGCCCAGGGCACGAGGAGCCACACGATGGTTCCCCCCTCCTCGCTCACGGCTTCGAGCACCCATTCCGGCGAGACGCCCTTCAGTATGACGGCGGGCCCGCCCACCACTAAGCTGCCGAACCAGTGCATCTTCGCCCCTGTGTGGTAAAGGGGCGGGATGAGGATAAAATTGTCCTTTCTTGTCTGGTGGTGGTGCGCGTTCTCCGTGATGCAGGCGCTCATCATATTCTTGTGGGTGAGCAGGATAGGCTTGGGCTGGCCGGTCGTGCCGGAGGTGAAATAGAGGCCGCAGGGGTCTTCGTAAGTGATCCCGGTTCCCAAATGGCCCGACGGGGCCCCCGCAACGAGCGCCGAGAAATCCTCGGCCCAGGCAGGTCTGTCATCCCCCAGGCAGATGTAATCCCTGGCCGGAAGCCCATCCTTCACCGCCTCGATTCGGCCCGCGAATTCCCGGTCGAAGACCATCAGCTTGGGCTCTGCCACATCCGAGCAATACTTCAGGTCTTCAGCGGTAAAACGGAAGTTGAGGGGCACGACCCAGGCGCCGGTCCTGACGATCCCGAAGTAGGCGACGAGCCAGTCGATGGAATTGTTCATGAAATGGACAACCTTGTCCCCCTTGACAATGCCCCTTTCGACAAGGACGTTCGAGAATCTGTCGGCCCGTTCGTCAAACTCCTTCCAGGTGATCTCCGCGCGCTTCCCGCTGGCCGGCGTTCTCTCGACCAGGGCGACATCGTCCGGATACATCCTTCCGTTTCTCGCCAGCATTTCGCCTATATGGATGTCCATTGTCCCCCTCCCCATATCAAACCCCCCTTAAGTGTGAAAGGCTTTCGTTGTCGACATGTGCATATTTTCACTCTATCACGGGTCAAAATTTGCAGTCAATATAAATAACTTGGCAGAAAAGGGGAAGGCTCGGGCGTCACGGGAGCGACTTCAGCTGCTCGCCGATGTCGGAGGCCCTTTCCTTAATCTCCGCCGACTTGTCCGTCAGGGAAAGGATCGACAGTTTTCTCCGGACGTCTTCCTTCTCTCTCGCGGACACGCCAATATATACGTGCTGCAGCTTCTCCATGGTCAGGAGCATGATGGGGACGTCCTTTGAATCGAGCACGAGCAGCATGGTCGACACATCGTCCGGCGGGCCGTACTTCTCCACGTACTTCCGCACGGCATCGACGAAGGATGGGGTGCCATAGGACTTGTGGATCTTCTTGTAGAGTTTTTCGTGTTCGAGGGTGCCCTTGTCGCCCATGAAGAGTTTTTCAAGCGCCAACTTGTGCCGGCCGGTGTTCCATCTGTCGGCGCCCGGTCTCTTATTCTCCTTCCCCTGTCTTTCCTGGCTGACGTGGCTGCTCCTGTCCCTCCTCTTGTCTATCTCGCGCCACGAGGGTTTTTCATCGTCATCGTAGCCATCCATGGATCGCCTCCTCCGAAATGTTGCGGCTCTTCACGTCATTATAGCTCAACTCATCAATGAAGTGGTATCAATTTGCATGCACTGGTCAAAGAAACCTTTCTATATCCCACGACTCATAACACCATTTTTGTCTGCCTCCGGACTCTCTTTATACGCTGCCGGCCGCCTGTCCTCGATCCTCGTACGAAATCACTTCCTTTAACTTCCCGAGCTGGTACGCCTCGATGTGGGAACGTGTAAGCGTTCCCACATCCGGAGAGAGACCATCCGTTAAATCCACCTCTAGATCGGCGTCTTTTTCACCCCGGTCCTCGCCGGCGGTCGCGGTAGAGACCCTTCCCGCCTTCGCTCGTAAGGTTGTAGGCGCAGAAGGGGACGAGACGTCCGTCGGGGGACATGACCGATATGCAGCAGTCTCGCAATCGCTCGATGTCCAGGGTCCACGCATCCTGAAAAGCCATGCAGGAGATGAAAAAACCGTAATCCACGGCCCTGGCCAGGAAGGCGTCGAGGTCGATGACGCCATCCCCGCGATCCTCCGGCGCCTTTCGAGTGATCGGGGCCATGGTGGAAGCCCCTTCGGAAAGGCGACAGCACGCCGTGGGCGACGGCGCCGACCATTGTCTCGCCACGGTCGAGACCGTCCGCCGCAGCCCTTGAGCGCCATCATCCCGGCTGCAACAGGCGCGCAGGGAAGGGGTGGTGCATTTCAGCCGACCGCCCGCCATCAGCACAAAGCTGCCATGGAAGGAGCAGCGGGCGTTTTCCGTCCCGGGCGGCAGAAAGTCGCCTTTTTTTATGAGCCCGGCCGTCTGTCCCTCTATCGCCTCCATCACCTCGGGGAGCGTAATCCTCCCCATTGACGGGGAGAAAAAAGGATAACGGCCGAAATGGCTCACCGGCTGAAAATGGACGCCCCTCACGACAGGGGCGTGGTCAATGGCGAAACGAACGATGGAACCGATGTTCGCCGTGTTGATGCCGGGCACGAGGGTGGGTACGAGCACGACGCCGAGCCCGGCCGCCCCGGACCGCTCGATGGCCGCCTCCTTTTCCCGCGCGAGGGGCCGACCCCTTAAGCGTAGGTGGATGTCATCCTCTGTGCCGTCGAACTGGAGGAAGACCGTGGAAAGGCCCGCGTCGCGGAGGCGCTCCGCGTGACCTGCCTCACCGGCCAGCTTAAGTCCGTTAGTGTTCACCTGGATAAAGGAAAAGCCTTTCCGGCGCCCCAGGGCGACGATCTCGGGGAGGTCACCCCTGAGGGTCGGCTCTCCGCCGGAAAGCTGTATGTTGCACGGTCCCGCGGCTTCCATGACCCGCTCGTACCACCCGTCGATGGTCGTCACGTCGGGTTCCGGGGCGCGGGGCGCTTTATGGCCCGCGTCGGCGAAGCATACAGGGCATGCGAGGTTGCAGCGCCCCGTGACCTCCAGAAGCACCGAGCAGGGATATTGACGGTGGGCGACGCAGAGGCCGCAGTCGAAGGGGCATCCCCGTTGCACTGCCCCATAACGGCCATCGAGGAGTACGGCCTCCCTGGGCCTTGCCCAATCCTCATAGGGAGGCTCGCCGCGCCAAATGGCGACTTTCCACTGGCCGTGACCCGCACAGGATTTTTCGACGAAGACCTTTTCCCCTTCCGCGACTATCGTGGCGGGTATGCGTTCGAGGCATACAGGGCAGACGCTTGTCGTTTCGCCGACGCGCTTCCGCTCGTGATCGTTCACATTTCCCTCCTGTAAGGCGGAACGTCGTGGGACTCCAGGATGGAGAGCACCTTTTCGTACGTCTCGGAGACCAGGACGGCACAGGCGCGCTTATCCGGGCTCCGGGTCAGTATGCTGTCGCACTTCATGCCGCCGAAGGGACCTTCCGTCCTCTCCCTGAACCACTCGGTGAGTTCGAAGAACATCAAAGGCAACCGCTCGTGCTGCGCTTCACCGTCAGAGCCCTTGCCGGCGCAGAGCGATAGGAGGCAGACCCCGCCCGAAAGGGCGCCGCAGATATCGCCGGAATAGCCGATGCCGTTGCAGAGTCCTGCCATGGCCCTCACGAGACTGGAATTCTCCTCACCCCGCCTCCCGAGCATCAGGATGGTCATGATCTGGCTGCAGCAATAGCCCTTGGAGCCGAGGAGCATGACATCGAGATGCAGGGTGTCGAGGTTGATCCCGCCTGTTGAGGTCATCTTTATCCCACCGTCCTTCTTGCGACAAGCAGATAGTATCCGAGGTCCGCGAGCGCGGCCTCCCTTACTCCTCTGCACACGGCCTCACCACCCGGGAGGGCGAATCCTTTAAGCGAGCCGTGTTCCATGATCAGACGGACCGCCAGTCTCTTGAGGTCGTCCGTCCGGTCCTCCCATCTCATGACGCGAAGGCCTGCTTTGCCGAGAAGCCTGATGGTCCGGTTTATCCCCATGGGTCCGGCCGCCCGCTGCTTTTCCGGCCTCCGGCGATACATGTCCGATATTACGAGAAAGCCGGCCGGCCTCAGAACCCGGGCCAGCTCTCGCAGGACCGGCCGGACTGGGGTATGGGCGAGCACGCATTCGCACACGACCCCGTCGAAGGCGGCGTCCCGGAATGGCAGCGAATCGAGCATTGCCCCCACGAGGGGGAGCGATCCATGGCAGCCGCGGGCTGCCGCAAGGAGCGATCCCGAGGCATCGACTCCAAAGGCCTCCATCCCGTAGCGATCGGTGAGATGGCGCGCGGTTGCCGCAAGGCCGCACCCCGCGTCAAGGACTCTGCTTCCTTCGCCAAGGCCGCAGAACCCCAGGGCCCTGTCAGTGATATCGAACCCACCGGGCCTGAGGGTTCCGCCCGTCACCTTCCGAAGCCCCTGCGTGTTTTCGATGGTCCACACGTGTTGGCTACTTGTCCTCGAGCATTTTTTCCGCCAGGGCCATCTTTCCGACGGCGTCGCTCTCGCTGACGTAGGCGCGCCCGCATGATGGGCACGCCGGAATGTCCACACCAAAGGTCTCATCCAGGTAGGCCAGCTTGACCGTGGCCAGCTCCAGTACAAGACCGCATTTCACGCAGGTCCATTCCGCCGCCTCCTTCCGCTTTGCCGGCATGTTGAATCCGTGGAGGATCTCCATACGATGGGAATAGGCGTTGTAGATCCGATACGAGCCGTCCTCGAGCCCGTACTCGACCCAGTAGGTGGTGCTCGACGGCCGGTCATAGGCCAGGTAATGGCCGGTGACGCCGTGCATGTAAACCTCCCCCGTCTCCAGGGCGCGGACCAGCACCTTCCGAATATCCTCCGCCCTGATTGCCCTCCTTTCAAGGGTCAACTCCACTTCGGAAGCTATCCTCAGGTTTTGACACTCGTCCATCGATCGCCTCCCCCGGCAGCGGTCGCGGTGAGGATCCCCTCATCTGCGCCGGCCTTGCTCGCATCTTTAAGGAAATTGCCCTTAAGGCATGTCCGCTTTTCTGATACTGCACAGGAGTCCCTTCCACTGGGGATACCCCATGATCGGTTCCCTGCAGTTGCAATCCGTGAGGAGGTTACAGTTGCCTTCTCGCGGCCACCCGTGAGGCACGAGGACGACCCCCTCCATGGTCCGCTCGTCTACGCTGGCCTTCATCGTGACCCGGCCACGGTCGGTTTCGATGACAATGTCGTCTCCATGACCTATCCCATACTGCTCGGCGGTCTTCGGTCCCAGCTCCGCTTTGGGGAAAGGCGACCGGAGCCGGAGCGATTTGATGTTGTGGAGCATGGTGCCGGTAAAGAAGACGTTTCGTGTGCCGGTGGAGAGGATCAGGGGATATTTCTCTCCGAGTTCTGCCCACCGGGACCCCCGCGGACCCTTGTCGGGTTCGCGGTAGGTGGGAATCGGGTCGAACCCTGCCTCTTTAAAGGCTTCACTGTATATCTCTATTTTGCCCGTGGGCGTTGCAAAAGAGCCTTTTTTCAGATCGTAGGTCTTTCCCTTATAGTGGAGCCCCTCCGGTCTCGTCTTAAGCATCTCGAAGCTGACCCCGCTCGGTTCCAGTTCATGGGCCACCAACTCATCATCCGATTTCCAGGGGAATTTATCACCGAAGCCGCAAGCCTCGGCCAGATCGGTGTAGAATGACCGAATCGACCGGCACTCATAATATGGCTCAACCACCGGCTGTCTCAGCATGAGATAAGGGAGGCAGTGGCAGACGTTGTAGTTATAGGCAAGGCCCCAGAGCTCGAGCTGGTTAACGGCCGGCAACACGTAGTCGGCGAATTCCGCGGTCTCCGTCATGAACTGATCGTACACGACGACGAGATCCAGTTTCCTGAAGGCATCCCTCAGGGCGTTGGAATCAGGCATGGTGACAAGGGGGTTTCCTCCGGCGACGATAAACGCCTTAAGCTTGTCAGGCACGCTTTCGGGAACCATGTTCATAACTCCGTTCACGCTCGTTCGGCCCCACATCTGGTAGAAGAGGGGGTATTCTTCCGTTCCCAGCGGTTTGCCGGGGAAGGGCAAGCTTATATCGGCCAGTCTCAGTCTGGGACTAATAACCCAGCCGCCCGGCACGTTTATGTTACCGGTAAGGGTCTGGAGGATGGCGAAAGCGCGGTCGGTCTGGCTGCCGTTCGCAGATTGATCCTGCGTGCACGTGCCGTGGTAAATGGCCGCCCCTCGTATTCCCGCAAAGCGGCGGGCAAGGGTCCGGATATCATCCGCCTTCACCCAAGTGATCCTTTCAGCCCATTCCGGTGTGTACTGCTGAATGTGGCGCACGAGCTTATCGAAACCGTAGGTCCACTTTTCCACAAACGCGGCGTCATAAAGCCTTTCCTTGATCATGACGTACATAAGGGCCAGGGCCAGGGCCCCGTCTGTTCCCGGCCTTATGGCCAGGTACATCTCGGCCTTGTCGGCGATGGGAATCTTTCTGGGATCGATGACAATGACCTTTGCGCCTTTCCTTATATTTTCTTTTATAGCCAGGGCTAGGGGAAGGTCCGATACAGCCGGGTTGTGACCCCATAATATATACAAATTTGAATCCAATTCCTCAACAAGATATTTTCCGAAGGTGAACTGCCTGGAACGAAGCCTCATCCTGAAACAGATACTCTCCACGGAGAAGAAATTCGGGGACCCGAAGGCCGCCTTGAACCTCTGGGTTAGGGAGGTCGTCTCCAGGTTTTCGACACCCTTCGACCCGAGGAAAAAGGCCAGCACGGAAGGCCCGTGCATCGCCTTAAGTTTCTTAAGCTTTTCCGCTATTTCGGAAACGGCCCGATCCCAGGTGATCCTTTGCCACCTTCCTTTTACCTTCTTGAGCGGATATTTCAGCCTGTCAGGGTGGTAGAGGTGCTCGATCATGGCCTGTCCCTTGGGGCAGAGCCTTCCCTTGTTCAGGGGATGGGATTTCTGCCCTTCCACCTTCAGGACCCTTCCATTTTCGACAGTTACTTCTGCGCCGCAGCTATGGTCACAAAGGGCACAGCCTGTAAAAAATAGTTTCGTATTTTTCGACATGCCCGCACCAGTTCGGCCTCTGTTCCCCATCGACGCGCTACCCTCGCAATAACCGTTGAGGTTTATGCCTCTGATAACCATTCGAGATCGGAGACGTATACGGCAGTATACCCCCTTTGCACGCAGGACAGATAGCCCCATCTGATGTTCGGTACGCTTCATTGCAGGACGGACAAATGGAGATGGAGGAGCTTTTCGGTTTGTTCCGGGAGTCGAGCACTACCTTTGCCTCCTCAATGCCGCACAAACCGGTACCCGCTTCCCCTATCTCGCGAAGAAGCAATGCATCGTCCTGTGCCTCTTTAGGGGTGAGCTTAAGATACCAGCCTCTTATCTCGGGCCACATGTCGAGCAGGCTCCAATCCAGATAAACCCGCACCCCCAGGCCTGACCTTTTTTCGTAGAACGTAAGGGCGTAGCGGCCGACATCCATGATCGTGAGCCACCGGTTCCCTATGGAGCAGGGCGTGAGGAGTTGAACCGCGTCAGGCAGACATTTCGCGGTCTCGCATACGACGTTGTATAGTCCACCCTCGGGCAGGTGTCTGTAGGCAGAATCGACCATGTACCCTCCTATCAGAACTCCGGGCGCAGGACTTCCGTGAAAGGAGGTCACCATTTTCACATATTCGTCGAAACTATAAGAAAGGATATTCGGCATCATTCTTCTCCTATGCCTTAAAGTAGCTTCAATCGGAGCGGCTGACTTCGGGCCAATTTCCCCCTTGGGAAAGGACGACAACTCCTGAAAAGACTTCATGTTGTGGGACATCCGCGAGTAGGTAACAGACCTGCAATCATGGCAAAGTTGTTTACCTGGTTGCGGATATCCCCTGTTCACTTACACTTGCCACCCTGCCGGGTGGAAAACCGTTCTTTTAGTCTCGTAACCGCGGCTAGCTTTGCAGCTTTGCAACGCGGCAGGCAACGCCTCTCATCGTAATGTACCCTGAAACGTGATCCAGCAGTGTGGCATCCAGGAGTATATTGCAGTTAGCGGTTGCCCAACCATGGGGAACAGACACCACGCCCGGCATAATATCCTCCGTCACGTGTGCCTTTATCCTTATTGAGCCGCGTGGGGTTTCAACACCAATCATCTCACCATGCATGACGTTATACCTCTTGGCCGTCAGAGGATGCAGCTCTGCTTCCGCATCCGGTCTCATAGCCCGCAGACCGGGTATGTCGCGCAACTGGGCATCGATGTATTCAATCTGTCTGGCGCCGGTGAGTAATATTTCGGGATATTCCTTGACCAATGCTGGATTCTCCACCGGGCTCTGTTGCGGCTCTATATGGGTGGGAATACCCGGGAAACCCAACTCTTCCATCCTTGCGGAATATAGCTCTATTTTTTTGCTTGCAGTACCAAAACCCGTTTTTTCATAGATCCTGTATTCCTTTTCGCCGAAATAGACCCCTTCGGGATGATCGGTTAGATCCTTGAGCGTGACACCGCTTGTGGAGAAAAAGTATTCCGCTACCTCTTCATCCGAATTCCACGGAAAGTATTCCGCGTAACCCATCTTGCGTCCCAGCTCGCTCCAGATCCACCAGATCGGCTTGCTTTCATGAAGCGGTTCAACAACCTTCTTGCGCAGCATGATATAAGGAACACAGTATGATATGCCGTAGGGGAAGCCCCCTATTCCGGTCTCCTCAAGAAAGGTGCACGCCGGCAGCACATAATCGGCGAGGCGTGCCGTTTCGGTCATATACGGGTCTATGCAAACCATCAGGTCCAGATTTTTTATTCCCTCAAGAAACAGCTTGGTATCGGGAAAAGTCAGGGCCGGGTTACTTCCGGAGGTGATGAAGGCCTTTATGGGGTATGGCTTCTCCGATTTCATCGTCTCGGTCATCATTGATGCGGAGCCGTAAGGGGGTGGACGCTTGCCGAATTGATGGAATACAGGATATTCATCGTAACCGAGGTTGTTTTCCTCAATGGGGAGGCGCAGATCGGCCAGATGGACCTGGGGGCAGGTAACCCATCCACCAGGGACATCGATATTGCCGGTGATGGCTTGCAGAATTGCAAAAGCCCTGTGCGTCTGGAGGCCGTTAGTCAACTGGTTTATGTGGCCCACCCCTTCCATGATGCAGGCGCCTTTTGTATTCGCAAAAATGCGCGCGACACGTCTTATTTCAGTGGCCGGCACGCCGCTGATGGCTTCCGCCCTTTCCGGCGAATATTCCCTGACGTGCTCTACCAGCCTGTCAAAGCCTAGCGTCCATTTGTCAACAAATTCCTTATCCCATAAGTCTTCTTCGATAATGGTATTCATCATGGCCAGGGCGATAGCGCAATCGGTACCTGGACGAGGCTGCAGGTAGAGGCCTTCCTTGGCTATGGGAATACGGCGCGGGTCGATGGTGATCAATTTCAATCCCTTCTTGAGCCTTTGACGGATTTGTCTACCATGTATGAAGTAACTGGCGTCCGGATTGTGACCCCAGACGATGATGCAATTGGCATTCTGCAGCTCTTCCACGGGATAGCGTCCAAAGGTAATCTGGCGCGCCAGGATCCGGGAACGGAAGCAGATGCCTTCCGGGTTAAAGAAATTAGGAGTACCAAAAGCTCCCCGAAACCGCTGATTAAAAGCCGCCATCTCAAAATGTTCGACACCCACTGAGCCGGTCCAGGTAGCCAGTGTGTGAGCGCCATACTTTTCCTTCAGCTCCTTCAATTTAGCAGCTATTTCATCCAGAGCCTGGTCCCAGGATACCTTCTGAAAACGGCCGTTAACCTTTTTGATGGGTTGCTTTAGGCGGTTAGGCGAATAGAGATATTCGACGAGGCGCTCGCCTTTAGGGCATAACACACCCTCATTCAGCCAGTGTTCGGGCATGCCCTCTACCTTAACCAGCTTACCGTCTTCCACATATGCATTTACGCCGCAGCAATTAATGCATAAACCACAATCCGTCTTAATCACTTCCATTGCCCACCTCCAAAGATTGTTTTCTCGAACACCTGTAGGGACGGATGTCCATTGGTCAGCCCTAGCCTTACGTAATCTTCTTCTCCTTCCCGGATGCCGGCCGTCGTTGAAGTTAATTCAGTATTTACTGAATTATATTCAATATTATCATACGATCCGTCGTCTGTCAATAAATAACAAGCGGGCAGCATGCACCGAACGAGCCGGCCCATAGCGGGCCATGCGGTGTCCGCCGGACCGTTTCTGGAGAGTTCGCCGGGAATGTGCAAGTGGTACCCGGGTTGCTTATCTTCGGCACCACCCACGCCTCTTCGGCGCGGGTAACACCCAGAGGGTACCCGGCTGCTTTGATGCGCCGACGCAGGCGTCGGCAGAAAACTCTTTTGAGGGGGGTAGCTCGGGGCACCCGCGGAGCGGGTCGTGCTTTGCCCGTGGAGGGGGCGCTGAGCCCCAATAATTGCCACATCAAGGAAAGTTTTGACGCGACAACAAAGATGTGGCGAAGATAAGCGACCGCGAATGAGGCGTTCCCCTGACACGGGAGGTGCGTCGCGTGGCGGAGGTCCATAAAAAAAGGCCCCGATGTCTGCGGGGCCTGGTGGGTAGGCCGAGCGCTTTATAGCTTAATAACGTTGGCTGCCTGCATGCCCTTGGGCCCTTCGACAACTTCGAAGGTAACCGCCTGGCCCTCCGTCAGCGATTTAAAGCCGTTTTCCTGTATCGCGGTGTAGTGCACGAACACAACCGTCCCATCCTCGCCGTTAATGAACCCAAAGCCCCTTGAGTCGTTAAACCACTTAACCGTTCCTTTAGCCATGTGAATTACCTCCTTGCTTCTTCGTGAATTTTATAACTGCGGAACCCTTCGTTCACCGCCTCCAATTATTACAAGAAGCGTGCCAGTGCTCCGGTGCGGCGGTTGACAAATCGCGAGGACGCACTAAGGCGCTTCTACGGGTTTTGCGCCGGGCATGAGGATTGTCCGGGACCTCGAAAAATGTCTCAAGGAACAAGACATTGTCTCGCATTGCAAGAATTGTCTCAAGAAAGAAGACAGGCAGACGGGGGAGCTTCACAAACGGGGAGGGCGTGCATATATTTAATTAAATGGGCATACTCGTCAGGAAGGGCAAGGAAGTCTCTATTATCGTGATCGTCTTCGCCCTTTTCGTTGCGACCGCGACCATCTCTCACGCCGCGACCTATAATCTCTCCGCAGACACGGAGATGATGGACAACGGAGAGAAACAACTGGGCAAGATATATGTAAAGGGAGAAAAGTACCGCGTCCAGCGCCAGGGCGAGGCTGACTATATAATCTTGCGCCATGATCTGGGCGCCATGTGGGTGGTGATACCTAAGGACACGATTTACGTAGAGCTTCCCCTGGAACCGAAGAGAACGCCCCAGATCCAGGAGACGAACCCGGGCGAGATCAGTCGAAAACACCTCGGCTCCGAGGTGGTGGACGGCCATCCTGCGGAGAAGTATGAGATAACCGTGAAGGAGGGGTCGAAAACGGAGTCGTTCTACCAGTGGACGGCCACCGATCTGGATTTTCCGATAAAGACAACCGCCCTCGAAGGTGAGTGGTCGGTCGTCTTCAGCAACATAAAGAAAGGGGTCCCCGACAGCATATTCGAGATACCCGAGGGGTATGATAGGGCGAGGGTAGTGGTGAAGCCGAAACCCACAATCCCCAAAGGCGAGGAAGGGCCTGATTCATAGCGGAGGGCGTCAATGGGGTTGAGAAGGGACGCCTTGTAGACATGGTAGAAGCCGAAGAACATTCCGACCACCCATTATCCTTACCTTTCGCGTAATCAACTTGCGGATTCCCTGCAGCTTGCCGCAGGGAGAATCTTTTTCCGCTTCGCTCCGCCGGCAATTATTGGGACACCCACTTCGCGGGTACCCGGTCGCCCCCTCTGCGGGCAAAGCCACGACCCGCAAGCGGGTGCCCCGAGACTCCCCAAAGACTCGCTCCGCTCGTTGTCTTGGATACCCTGCTGCTTGCAGCAGGGTCATTTATTGCGCCCGCTCCGACAACCACGAGTATCGCCAAGCCGATCAGTATCTTCTTCATCACCTCATTCCCATGTCATTCTCGATGGCGGCCTGGGCATTCTTGTAGTTCGCGAGGGCCTGTGTGTGGGCCACCTCGGCGTTGCCCTGGGTCACTATGGCGTCTATCACGTCGAGGGCTATCCCCACCCCATTGCGGTACCTGCCGGTGGCGAGCTCGACGTTCTCACGGGCCTGCCTCACGGCGACCTCGGAAGTCACAATGCTTTCCGCTGCCGTACGGAGGGTCAGGTAGTCCTGATTGAGCTGGGTGAATATGGTGAGGCGGCAAGACCGTTCGTTCGCGTCGGCCACCCCGAGATTGGCCTGCGCCTCCTGCACCTGATAGCGGGTGAGAAAGCCGTTGAATAGGGGAATTGAAAGGCTGAGCCCGTAACTCCAGCCGCTTTGGAGGGGAAAGTCCGTCCCCGTATAGTAGTAGTTGGCGTTCGCGTTGAGCTGGGGAAGGTATCCCTCACGGGCGAGCGTGACGGATTGCCTGGCGGCCTCCTTCTTCTTTGCGAGCGACCGGAGATCGGGCCGTCGCGCGTAAGCGGTGGCGACGGCCTCTTCCAGGGGAAGGTCGAACTTCGTGTAGAGAAGCAGGTCCTCAAGACGATAGTCGGGCGCATCGGGGACTGCCATAGCGTTATTGAGGTTCACCCGGGTAAGCCTCACCTGGTTCTCCGCCTGTATGAGGGAAAGCTGCGCGTTGCTCAGGTTGACCTCCGCCTGGGTCACGTCGAATCTTGTCTTCGTGCCGATCTCGAACAGGCTGCGCGCCTGGTTCAGGTGTTCCTCAAGCTGTTTGGCGGCCTGCCTCGCAACATCCCTGTTCCGCTCGGCCTGTAGGGCTGCGTAGTAGGCCTGCTTGACGTTGAGGGCAACCATATTCTCCGTGGTTGTGAGATCGTAGCGCGACGACTGGGCGGTGAGGGCATTGATCTTTACCTGACTCGACGTCCTGCCGAAATCATAGATCATCTGGCTCAGGCTGACGCTGCCCGTATAGAGATCGTAGAGGCCTATAATGCCGGCCGCCGCATTCGCACCGGGGCCGACCGCCGCCGCCCCCGGCGTCGCAGTGACGACCGTCTGGCCGAAGCCCCCCAGTAAAGGCGAGGATACCCTGCTGTACGAGGCGGATGCGTTCATTTGCGGGTAGTAGGTCGATCGCGCCTCGCCTATCCGGGCTTCGTTCGCCTTCACCGTGTAGGAGCCGGCCATCACGCTCGGCTGGGTCTTGAGGCCGATCTCAATTGCCCTCGGGAGGGTGAGTACTTCCCCTGGGCCAATGGTTTGTCCCCAGGCAATTGCGGGAAGGAGCGAGTAGAGGAGGAGAGCGGGATAAAGGAAACAGGCCATGGGCCGACCGTGCGAGACATCGCGCGGTGGGGGACGCAGGGTGGACCATGCTCGCGTGACTTTCCCGCACACGGGCTCTCCTCTAAAAAGCGTGTTTACGCGAAAAGAGGTCAGGAAAACGATCAATCATCAGACCGGTAACGCGGTCATCATCATATCACCATCAGTGGCTACAAGGCAACAAGTACGCCGGTGGATTTTGCGTCAGGGGGCGTGGTTGCCCGGCGTTTTTCAAAGAAATCTCACCGACGCCGGGCAAGAATCGGCGCCCCAGGTCGGACCCTTCCGACATTTTTGTCAACCTTCACTCTAAAGGCCGGCTATGGCAAAATGTGAGAGATAAAGAGATTGTGGGGAAAAAATCCGACAGGTGCGCTAGTTGACAATCCTTCGAGGCGAACTCAGATTAATCTATGTAAGGTATTCATAATCATTGGTAAGCTCCCCGGAATACTATCTTCTTGACCCACTACCGGATGGGCTTACGGCGGAAGCCCGCTCTTCGTTCGCAGCGATAGCGCTTTTCAGCTCAAGCTTCTATTTACGATCATGATAAGTCTCCAATGGCCCTTGCCATTGGAAGGGGTAATCCGGATAGATGCTTATGTGGTGTCTTATTAAACTATCACAAGGGAGGAGACGATGAGGAGGCTGATTCTGTTTCTTTTGCTTTTGTCCATGAGTGCCTGTGCCCCTGCCGGGCAGGGCGTCATGACCGCCGGCCGGGACCTGCCCGTCCAGGCGATCCAGCCCGAGTACCGGCTCAATCCCGGTGATGTCCTCGACATCAAGTTCTTCTACAACCCGGAGCTGAACGAGACGGTCATGGTCAGGCCTGACGGCCGCATCTCTCTCCAGCTCGCGAACGAGACCATGGCTGCCGGGCTCACACCGGACGAGCTTCGAAAATCCTTAACCGAGCGCTACGGCAAGGAGATCAACAAGCCCGAACTCACCATCATCGTCCGTTCATTCAGCATGCAGCGGGTCTACATAGATGGTGAGGTCGCCCGCCCCGGCATGCTCCCCCTTGTCGGACCCGTCACGATCCACCAGGCGATTGCCGCTGCGGGGGGCTTCAGGGAGACGGCGCGGAGAACGGACGTGATTATCATCCGCCAGGTCCAGGGCAAGCCCGTACCGTTGAAGGTGAACATGGAGGAGGTCCAGAACAACCAGGACCCTTCCCAGGATGTCCTCCTCGCCCCCTTTGACATCGTCTATGTGCCCCGTTCCAATATTGCGGAGGTAAACAAGTTCGTCGACCTCTACATCAGGAGGAACCTCCCCGTAGGGGCGGGCGTAGGTGTCGGCTGGACGCTTAACGGTAATAGCAGTGGGAGGTAGCCATGAACGAGAGGCGTGATATGGGCAGCGTAAGGGATATTCTAACCATCCTTTTCAAACACAAGCAGAAGATCATCATAACCTTTCTCACCGTGGTCATCGCCATCACGGTCGGCACCCTCCTCATCTCCCCTACCTATGAGGCCAAATCCTCCCTGCTCGTCAAGGTCGGCCGGGAGTATTTATATACACCCGAGGTGGGGGAAGCCCATCCCACACCCGTTGCGACGATGGGCCCGGAGGAGCTTCTCAACTCCGAGGTGCAGATCCTCATGGACCAGGACATTATCGGGAAGGTTATCACCACGCTGGGGATAAAGAACATCTATCCCAACCTCTCCGCCTTCTCGGGTGTCTCGAAGACCGACGCGGCGATCAGCCGGTTCAGGAAGGCCCTCGTCGCCGAGCCCGTGAAGAAGTCGAATGTGATCCAGGTCTCCTTTCAGCACCACAACCCCGAGATATCCGCGAAAGCGGTCAACCTCCTCGTCGATCTCTACAGGCAGAAGCACCTCCAGCTCTATGCCGATCCCCAGTCCACCTTCCTGTCCGAGCAGCTTGCCGGCTATCACCAGAGGCTCAAGGACTCGGTAGGACGGCTTGAGGCCTTCAAGCAGGCCCACAACCTCTACTCCCCGGAGGAGCAGAGGGCAATGCTCCTCAAGCAGCGCGTGGAGGCGGACACCGCGGACAAGGATGCCCAGAACCGCATCGGTGAGATCCAAACAAGAATCGGCTCCCTCAGCAGCCAGATGGGCTCCATCGAGAAGCGCGTCCCCGTCACCTCCGAGAAGGAGCGCTTCCGCATGGTCGATGACGCCAATGCCCAGCTTCTGACCCTCCGCCTCCGCGAGCAGGAACTCTTGGAGAAGTACAGGGAGGATAACCGCCTCGTGGTGAACATCAGAAAGGAGATCGCCGTCCTCGAAAACTTCCTCACGTTGCAGAAGGAGAACCAGACGCAGAAGGTGATCACGGGCAAGAACCCCGTCTATGAGGAGATGGAGAAGGAGATGTTCAAGGCCCAGGCGGAGCTTGTCTCCCTCCAGTCCCGGCGCTCATCGCTCCACGGTCAGATGGCCTTGATCGACAGGGAGCTTAAGACCTTCGACACCACGGGCACCGAATTCGAGGGCCTCAAACGGGAGGTAGACTCGGACACGAAGAACTTCCAGACCTACAGCGAGCGCACGGAAGAGGCACGCATCTCCGACGCCATGAACCGGCAGAAGATGGCGAATGTTACCGTCATTCAGCAGGCCACCGTCCCCACCGAGCCCGTCAAGCCCCGCATGGGCTATAACTTCCTGCTTGCCCTCGTCCTCGGTTCCATGTCAGGGCTCGGCCTTGCCTTCTTCTCCGAATATACCGGTCAGCACCTGTCTACTCCCGAGATCGCCGAGAAACGGTTGGCCCTTCCCGTCCTGGGCAGCATACAGAACAAGGGGTAAAGGTGAAAGGGGTTACAGGACATCCGCCTTGCGGTGTCCCAAAAATTGC
>JBEKJU010000038.1:0-21711 GCA_050011095.1 Syntrophorhabdales bacterium | reverse complement strand
ATTCCCGCGTTCGCGGGAATGACGGCAAAGGACGGTTTTTCTCCGTTTGCGATCAGGCCCCTTCGAGGGGCCAGCAAACGGCAAGCCCCCGGCTCTGCCGGGGGTTATGACTGAAGGCGACTTGGTATTAAGCCCGGACGGGAAGCTGCCGAGAATATCAGAGAGATGAGCACGAAAAGAGAGGGACAGTCCATGAACGTCTATATCCTTTCCCAACACAGCCTGGGCGTCGGCCACTTGAGCAGAACGTCGCTCCTCGCCTCCGAAATGGCGAAGACCCCCGGCGTCTCCGTGGTCCATATCTCATGCGGCCCGCCCGTGGGAATAATCCCGTCCCATCCCGACGTGTCGCTTGTCGAGCTGCCCCCGCTCGTCGTGAAGGGCATGTCGTCCACGGAGCTTGTGCCCCTTGAGACAGGGAAAACCAGGGAGGACGTGGAAAAGGTGCGGGTCGATACGATTGCGGCCCTATTCCGCGAGCGCCGTCCCGACATGTTCATCACCGAGTTCTTTCCCTTTTCCCCCCACCGTCTGGACGGCACGGTCCTGCCCGTTCTCGGGCTTATAAAAAAGACGTATCCCGACTGCGCCATCCTATGCTCGTCCAGGGACATACCCATATGTCATCGCGAGGTGATCCATGCCGGATTGGTCGCCCGCATTACCTCCATCCTCGACACGTACTACGACCTGCTCCTCGTCCACTCCGACCCGGCCGTGGTGCGGCTCATGGACATACCGAAATACCGCGCCCTCAAACCCTCGTGTCCCGTCGTCTACACGGGCTACATCTGCGAAAGGCGTGAGACCGCCCCCCATCCCGCGTCTACGGTGGGGCGGAGGATACTCGTGACGGTGGGCGGGGGACGCGACGGGTACCGCGTCGTCGAAAGCGCCGTGACGGTCGCCGCCCGCAAAGGGGGGTATTGGTTCGACATCGTGTGCGGCCCTTTCATGGAAAAGGGCAGGGTCGACGAGATGGACCGAAGGGCGGGGCGTCTTTCGAATACCCGCCTCTTCCGGTCGGTCCACAACCTGAGGGAGACCATCGGCGGGTATGACCTGGTGATCTGCTCGGGGGGCTACAATACGCTAATCGAGACCATTATTCGCAGGAAAAGGTGCATCTCCATTCCGAGGGCGGGCTCGTACGAGCAGGCGAAACGGGTGGGGATGTTTTCCGCGAAGGGCCTCGTCGCGCCGATTTTGGAGAGCAGGCTCACGGCGCGGGGATTGTCCAGGCTGATCGAAGAGGTGCTGGCCGCGGATTACAGGCCCGCCGCCGCGATAAATACGGACGGCCTGAAGAATACCCTCGCCGTGATACGGCATGCGCTTTCGTCGGGGGTCGGCGGCATCCCAGTGCCGGGGACGACCACGCCGTCCCTTTTCGCGGCATCCTTACGGAAGGAAATAAATGAGTCAGATGGCGAAGGATTTTTGGCCGATCGGCGAGGCGCGGAAAGGCCAAATGTACTGGATGTACATGACCTTTTCGCAACGAAGCGGGCGGACAAAAAGACGAGTCAGATGGCCCATTTATTTTCTGACGAGCCCTAAAGGCGGGTTTCATATCGGGTTGCATGTAACGGATAGCGGACGCGTGCGGACGGGGAGGCGGGCGGACAATCACATGTCGAGCTGCCTCAGCTCGATCTCGAAGCGGTCACTGAATTTTTTCATCAACCTTTGCTCTATCTGGCGCACCCTTTCGCGGGAGATGCTGAACTGGAGGCCGATCTGCTGGAGCGTGTAGGGGTCTTCCGACAAAATGCGATTGTTGAAGATGAAAAGCTCTTTGTCGTTGAGGGCCGCCCTGAACTCCGTCACCTTCCTTTCCAGGATCTCCCTCTTTTCCTTGGCCGCCACCTCTTCCTCTATGTTCTCGTCCGCCTTTATCACGTCTATGAAGGTTTCCTCACCTTCGTCATAGAGACGGCTTTCAAGGGAGACGTCCGTGTAAGAGAGGCGCTTCTCCATCTCTTCGACCTCTGACACCTTCACGTCCATTGTGCTGGCAATGATCTGCGGGGCGGGAAAGATGCCCGCCGCCTCCAGTTTTTTCTTTTCCTTGTTGAGCCTGTAAAAGAGCTTCCTCTGACCCTGGGTAGTCCCCACCTTTACGATGCTCCAGCAATCCATGATGTGCTTCAGTATATACGCCCTTATCCAGAAAGAGGCATAGGTGGAAAAACGGGTGCCTTTGTAAGGGTTGTACTTTTTTACCGCGTGGACGAGACCGACGTTTCCTTCCTGAATGAGATCGAGGATATTGAGGTAGGAATTGTAGTATTCGAGGGCAATCTTCACCACGAGCTTCAGGTTGGACACGACGAGCTTCTGCGCCGAATCCGCATCCTTGAAGCGGTGGGCCTTTTCGGCGACCTCCCGCTCTTCCTCGCGCGTGAGGACCTGGTACCGTGATACCTCGGAAAGATATTTCTTGAGCGGATCAAAAGGCGGGGGCGGAGTCTCTCCCTGCTCTTTTGCGAGACCCTTTCTGTCTTCGACAAAGGTTTCCTGGAGCAAAAAAATTATGCCTTTCTTTTTACCTCGATAAGCTGCGCAACGATGCTGACTGCGATCTCTTGAGGCGTTTCTGCGTCTATTTTAAGACCGATAGGCGCGTGCACCGATTCCAGGTCACTCTCGCCGACGCCCTTCGCCCTGAAATGGTCGAGAATGAGCTTTGTCTTTCTCCTGCTCCCGATCATCCCGACGTAGCGCGTTGGTCTCTTCATGACCTCTTCAAGAACGAGGGCGTCATGCTTGTGGCCCCTCGTCAGTATGGCCACATACTCGTTTCCGTAGAAATGGAGGCGCTCGAACACGTGGTGGAATTCGTCTACGATGACCTCACGGGCCTCGGGGAACCTTTCCCTGTTTGCGAAATCGGCCCTGTCATCTATCACGACCGTGTTGAAATCGACCATTGTCGCCACCCTCGATACATATTGCGAAATGTGGCCCGCCCCGAACAGATAAAGCAGCGAAGACGAAATTATTGGTTCGATAACGATCCCGTCTTCGATGATCGGCCCTTTTTTCTTAAGGTATGACCCCAGCCGCTCAAGTACTCGTTCCTCCAGGTCATCCCCGGTTACCAAACCATCTTCCCCGACGAGACTTTTGGAAAATGAGTCTTCCGTGAACCTTGTTATAATTAAAGCATCCTTTCCGTGTTTTTCAAGGTCTCTTACCTTTTCGTACAGGTCCCTGTAGCGACCCAGGACGGGTTCGAGGAGGATATCGACGTTTCCACCGCATATCATGCCCTCGTCCTCGACGAGGCGGCCGTCCATCCTGTAGTGCAGGGTCTTCACCTTCTGCGTCCTGGCAACGCCTTTCGCCGCCTGCCACACCTCTGCCTCGACACAGCCCCCTCCCACCGTGCCGAAGAACCGGCCGTCATCCCCTATGAACATCTTCGCCCCCGCTTCCCTGGGGGCCGGACCCGTCTTTTTTATTATGGTGGCAAGGGCGCCGCCTCTTTCCCTCGACAGGTAATCTTCAACAGCCTCGTAGATGTCCATGGCAACCTCCATTTAGTGCGAGCAATTATTGGGACACCCATTTCATGGGTACCCGGTCGCCCCCTCCGTGAGCAAAGCACGACCCGCAAGCGGGTGCCCCGGCCTCCCCTTCATAAAAAGGAAGGGGCGGAGGCGAAAAAAAGCCCTGTGGGCTCGCGTCGCCCCCTTCATCCGAACCGGCGCATGACCGCTGCAATTACCGGGGCTCAGCGCCCCCTCCGTCCGCAAAGCGGCCGGAGCCTCCCTGCTCAAAGGAGTTGAATTATCGGGGCTCGCGTCGCCCCCTTCATCCGAACCGGCGCATGATCGCTTCGAGGACGCCCCCCGCGATGGCCCTCGCCTTTTCGGAAATAGTGAAGCAATGGCGCCTGTCTCCGCTTGGGTCGACATCGCCCACCTTCTCGTTGTTCGACACCTCTATGGGCGTGATGAGACCGCGCAGGACGCCGTCTATTTCCGCCCGGACAGGGCTCTCGCCCACCTGGAGGATGACGTCGCCCTTCTTCACCATGTCCCCTATCGCCCGCACGGGCCGCACGAGGCCCGCGTTCGGGGCGCGGAGCACCCTCTTTTTTGTGACGCCCCGGATGGCGCCGGGGATACCCGTATAGGGTTCCGCCTCCCCGTCATAGATGGCCCGTCCCAAATCATGTCCCCTGTTGCTCTCGATCACGACGTCCACATGGTCAGGGGCCCTGAATCCGGGACCGACGCCGATGACGAGCCGGCTGAAAGGCGCCCGATCCCTGGGTGATTCCTTGGGCTTCTTCATCATGGTCGCGTCGATGAGCACGTCCGGTTTGATGGTCTTCAGAAAGGCGCCGTCTTCGTCGATCAGAACGGCTATCGCCGATCGGTCCCAAAGCGCCGGAAGCGCCGGGAGGTCGCCTGCCCGTTCGGCCCTCACCCCCTCGACCACGATTTCCCCCGAGTAGACCGCCTCCGAAAAAGAGACGGCCCTCCGGACGGCGAGTGGAGCGGGTATCTCCGACATGAGGATATGGGTAAAATGGGATGTGTGGAGGCGATGGGCAATCCCCGTCGCCATTTCTCCGGCCCCCAGGATCGCGATGACTAGCTCTCTCATGCTATCGCCCCTTTCCAAAGAAGCAGTTAGGGTAATGGCACTCCGGACAGTGCCGGCAGAGTCCGCCCAGGGCGAGCTTGCGCACCGTGCCGGCATTCACTTTATCACCCGCGAGGATCCTCGGCACGAGGATGTCGAGCATCGTATGGGTATTGAAATAGACACAGGCGGGCGCGCCGAGGATGTGGACACCCTTTAGGCGGGCCACGAGGAACATGGCGCCGGGAAATACGGGCGCGCCGTAGGAGATGATCCTCGCGCCCGTCGCCTCCACCCCTTCCTTTGTGAGGTCGTCGGGGTCGACGGAGAGGCCGCCCGTCGTCACGACGATCTGCGCCCCCATTCCGATCAGGTCCAGAATGGCGTCCCTGATCAGCCCCACATCGTCCCCGACGATCCGCCTTCCCACGAGGTCTAGGCCATACCCCCGGAGCTTCTCCTCGACCCGCCCCGACTCGTCCGGAATCCTCCCGGTCGCCACTTCCGTGCCCGTCACGACGAGACCGGCCGACATGCGGCTAAAGGGGAGGATCGTGACGGGCCTCTTTCTCCCGACGCGCTCCGCCTGCTCCAGCAGTCCCTCCGGTATATAGAGGGGGATGATGCGTGTCGCCGCAACTATATCGCCCGCCTTCACCGGATGCCTGTCGGGCACGACCGTAAAAAGCACGTCTTTGATCCTGTTCATCTCCATCAAGCTCGTCCGGTCGATCTTCACGAGGCCGTCGACCCTGCTCGTGATATTGATCCGCCCTTCCTTGGCGGGAGAGAGTTCCATGTAGTCGTCCATGGCGGCCAGGGCGATGCGCCTTCCCGCCTCGTCTTCGTGGACCTCACTCTCCTTGCCGTCGGTGACATAAATATGGCCCTTCCCCAAATCCAGAAGTTTCTCCACGTCACCCTCTTCTATGATCCTGCCGCGCTTGAAGGCGACATCCTTTTTCTTCCCCGGTATGATCTCCGTGATGTCGTGGACGAGGACCAGGCCCACGGCATCCTGCACCTTAACCTTTTTCAATCGTATAACCCCTCCTTCTCAAGAATGCGATATCCTCTTCCGTATCCATATCCAGGATGCACCCTTCCGTCCCCTCGACGAACCGCACATACCCTTTTGCCCCGGCGATCACGTCCCGCAGGCCGCCCTGGCCCTCGATTGCGCCCACCTCCTCGAGGTGCCGGCGCATGTCGACGAGCACGGGGTGTCCTTTCACGCCCTTGTGCACCGCCACGATGATCGAAGGGCCGTCCGCCCCGTAGGCCCGCATAACCCGGTCGATGTCCCGAGGTTCAACAAAGGGCTTGTCGCCGAGGTGGAAGAGGACCAGGTCCGAGCGCCCGATCACGGGCAGGGCCGCCCTGATCGATGAGGACATGCCGTCCTCGGGTCGTTCATTATGGAATAACGTCACTGGAAGACCCGCCAGCTCCTGTTCCACCCTTTCTCTCTCAAACCCTGTAACTACGGCTATTTCACCCGGTACCGCCTCCACGAAGAGACGCACTGTTCTCCTGATGACCGCCTCTCCGTTCACCCGCACGCACAGCTTATTGAAACCGAGCCGCCTTGATGCCCCTGCAGCCAGAATGACCGTGGATATTCTTACCATAAATTTGGGCGTGTTGGCACCGCAAAGAAACGTTCGTATCAGGCGGGAGCTTAAGCGACGCGGATCGCTTACGCGGACTGCATGCCTTTACCGGCTGGGTGGGCTTGCGTGATTTCCTTGTTCAGGTCCGCTATCAGCGCGTCCACATCTATGCCGTGAACCTCGGCCCCCTGCTCTATGCTCTCGAAGAGGGCGGCTTGGCAGCCCAGACACCCCAGGCCGTGCCGTTCAAAGATCGCTATCGTTTCCGGGTATTTTCTTACCACTTCCTCGATCGACATCTTTCCATTGATCATGATAATCCTTACTCCCCATCTTCTTCGCCCTTATCTTTCATTAAAACACATCGGCGGAGAAGATGTATATGTTCGTCTCCTTCGAGCGCCAGGCATCTCGCGCAAGCCCCGCCTTCAGACACGTGTATTCGAGGAAGGTCTGCCTGTCCCACCCATTCTCGGTCGCAACCTGGGGCAAAAGCAGCCCCGACTCGAAACCCTTTTCTATATACAGACCATGTATGCCGATCGTGATCTCATCCAGGTCGGTTATCTTCTTGAGCGGGGTGAGGACCGAAATCTCAATGTCCGTATGCGTCCATTCGTCCGCATCGAGCGGTATGAACCGGGGATCGTGAAACGCCGCCTCAACCGCCATCCGCCTCACGGTCTCGTCCAGGGGGCTCACTCCCTTTATGTAGCCGATGCAGCCCTTCAGCTCCCCCCTCGTTTTGA
The DNA here is from genome assembly GCA_050011095.1 of Syntrophorhabdales bacterium. Taxonomy (GTDB): domain Bacteria; phylum Desulfobacterota; class Syntrophorhabdia; order Syntrophorhabdales; family WCHB1-27; genus JBEKJU01. The sequence continues at coordinate 14,750 of JBEKJU010000038.1, read as the reverse complement.
GGCACACGAAGGCGCCCATCTTCTCCTTCAAGGCGCCGGGGATGTCCAAGGGCTTCTCCTCCCTGTCGAAAAGCACCTTTTCTATGGAGTTCCGCGCGAGCTCCTTCAGGACGCGCCTTTCCTCATCCGAGAAATGAAGGTCTATCCCCGCCTTCCGGCCCGCCAACGGTTACTTTCCTCCGTAAAACACACAGGAAACATAGCCCACGACGCCGCTCATCTCGCCCGACACATCGCCGGAATTCTTGTAGTCCAGCACCTTGACCTCGCGCGCTCCCAGCTTTTCGGACACGGACATGGTCGCGAGTATGGCGCCCGCGCCGCACGCCTCGTACTTCCCTCCCGTCAGCTCCCTCGACATGCCTTTCAAGTCGAACCGCTCGATGAGCCCTATCGCGAACTTGTCCATCTGAACTGCCAGGCCATAGGGGTAATAGTGTGAGAGGTCGGAGCTTCCCACGATGAGATAACTGCCCTCCCTGTTCCTGATCGCCTCGTAGATGAGGCCGCCCATTTCGAGCGACGAGTCCGGGTCCTGGGCGCTCCCCATGATCAGGGGAAGTATCCTGAAATCCCTGAGCACCGACTGGAGAAAGGGGAGCTGGACCTCTAGTGAGTGCTCTTGCCGGTGCAAGGCGGGATCCGCGTGGAACATATCTGTGCTTTTCAGGAGATCCCCGGCCAGCCCTTCGTCGATATCGACGAGCCCCAGGGGGGTCCTGTAGGCACCCTTCTCCTGCACGGCAGCCCCGAGGAAGAACGAGCGGTGGCTCGGGGCCAGGATGATGACCGTATCGTAGTGGCGGCCGGAGATGGCCTTGTAGCCGTGGGCCGCCGTTTGTCCCGAATACATGTAGCCCGCATGGGGAGAGATCAGGCCACGGATATCGCCGGCCACATTGCAGGGAGGCGCCTTGCCCAGGAACCCTTCGATGTCGGCCCTGAGCACGTTCGGATTGCGTGGATAGAATGTTCCGCTTACGTAGGGTTCTCGAATGTCGCCCATTGCCTCATTTGCCTGCTGGCCCTTATTATAGCATAATTACCCCTCAGCCGAACAAAAATATGGTACCGGATTTTAATCAGGTCTTCCCGTCCCGGTATCACTCCTCCATCCTCGATAGGAGCGCTGCCATCGCCATTGTGAACGACGCCCTCTTCGAGTCGTCCGCGATCTCCAGAGCCACGGCCTGCACGAACGAAAGCGCCAGGTTCTGCGGAAAGGCATCCCGGGACTGCCGGAACTCTTCCAGTTTCTCGTCTAGAATGAGGGGCGCGATGGGACCCATTATCCGCGCCAGCTCGTGCTCCATTGCAGAAAAGGAGCCCCCGGTCAAGTACCTTCTCGACTCAGTCTCGTGGTCCGGGGCCTTTTTGGACGCCTTCTCCAACAGCCCGGCCTCAACCATGCGATAGACGATCCTCGTGGTCTCGAAAACGTCCCACTTGAGGGTCTCCGCGATGTCGCCGATTGTCCTCGTCCCATCACATAGGGCGAGCACCTTCCATTGGGCGGCCTCGATGCGCATTTCCCCCGTGTTGCTGTCGAGGGGGATCCGGAAGGCGATGTCCGGCGAGGTTATCAGTCCCCTGATCTCCTCCCATTCCCTCTCCCGGTTGATCCATCTTTCGAGGAGGCGTTCCGTTGCCACGGAGACGGTCCGCTCCCCGGTCGTGGCCTCCCAGTCGAACGTGACGAGGCCCGTATCCCAGTTCATCATCACAAAAACGGCCTCCTCCCCGGTCCAGGAACTCGTCTTCCCGTGAATGATCGTTCCCGCCTCGATGTGCAGCTCGCCCACATCATTCCCCTTGATCTGCACCATCCCCGATCTCTTCCCGCTCAAGAGGGGCTTCACAAGTTCAAAAAGTGTCGCCTTCGAAAGCTCGCCAATGAAATCATTCGGCATAACATCTCTCCTTGCAGTACCGGAATGATCCCGGCAGCAGCACGAATAATACCATCCGGGGGGCCCAGGCACTCGCTCTATCGCGCCTGGCCATATGCACCGGGACCGGTGGACGGGGCGGGCGTTTTGCCCATCCTTCCCGCAATGAAACCTGAAGGATTATAGCAAAGTGTCCTTTCCCGATCAAGGGAAGTGATGATACCCCCTTCGTCCCTCCTTTTCCTGTTCATCCTTGGCCTAATGAGAAGGCCCGTCTCTTTCAAAAAAAACGGCCAGGCATTACACTATAAAAAAACCATGGGGAAGGAGGTGAGGGACGTGCCGATTCCGAAAGGATTGCAGCGCGTATCGGAGGTCGTATGGGAGCTTGCCCCGTCGTATAAGGAGGGGATGCGGGTGCCTGCGCGCATTTACGGGACCGAGAAACTGGTGAGGGAAATGGACGATGCGGTCTATGACCAGGTGACCAATGTGGCCACCCTGCCCGGCATTGTCAACTACGCCCTCTGTATGCCGGACGGTCACTTCGGCTACGGATTTCCCATTGGGGGCGTGGCCGCGATGGACCCGGAGAAAGGCGGCGTCATCTCCCCCGGCGGCATCGGTTTCGATATCAACTGCGGCATGCGCCTGGTCAGGACAGACCTCACCTACGATGAGGTCCGGCCGCGGCTCAGGCAACTTGTGGATAAGCTCTACGCCGCTGTCCCGGCAGGCGTGGGGGCAACGGGCTTTCTCAAGCTAACGAAACAGGAATTCCGCGCCGTCGTCGAGGAGGGGGCAAACTGGTGCGTGCGGAACGGCTACGGCTGGAGCGAGGACCTCGAACTGACGGAAGATTCCGGCTGCACGCCGGGGGCCGATGCCTCGAAGATAAGCGAAAGGGCCGTGGACCGGGGCTTCAACCAGATCGGCACGCTGGGGTCGGGCAACCACTACCTCGAGGTGCAGGTCGTCCACGAGCACAACATCTTCGATCGGGACCTTGCCGGGACATTCGGCCTCGCGCCGGGTCGGGTAGTGGTCATGTTCCATTGCGGCAGCAGGGGCTTCGGCCACCAGGTGGCCACGGACTATCTCAAGCTCTTTCTAGGAGTGATGGATGCCAAATACCACATTCGCGTCCCCGACCGGGAGCTTGCCTGCGCGCCCTTTGATTCGCCCGAGGGTCGCGATTATTTCGCCGCCATGACGTGCGCCCTGAACATGTCCTACGCGAACCGCCAGATGATCCTCCACCGCATAAGGGAGGTCTTCTCCGATGTCTTCGGACAGCCGGCGCACAGGCTCGGCATCCACATGATCTACGACGTCGCCCATAACACGGCCAAGCTCGAAAGGCACAGGGTGAACGGGAAGGAAAGGCGGCTTCTCGTCCACCGCAAGGGGGCGACCAGGGCCTTCGGACCGGGAATGGCGGAAATACCCGAGCAGTACCGTAATATCGGCCAGCCGGTCATTATCGGGGGAAGCATGGAGACGGGATCGTACCTGCTCGTCGGCGCGGAGGGCGGCGCGGAGACGTTCTTCAGCACGCCCCACGGGAGCGGCCGCCTCATGAGCCGCACAAAGGCCCGCCACCAGTGGCGCGGGAAGGACCTGCAGCAGGAGATGGAAAAGAGGGGCATCTACGTGCGGACCGCCTCCTGGTCGGGTCTCGCCGAGGAGGCCGGAGGGGCGTACAAGAATATCGATGACGTGGTCGAGGCGGCCGAGCTTGCGGGCATCAGCAGGAGGGTGGTGCGGTTTACGCCAATCGGCAACGTCAAAGGATAGGACAAAAGTGGGTTATCGATACCTTGAGGATACGGCCACGGCGGATATCGCGTTCGAGGCGACCGGCGGAAGCCTTGAGGAGGTCTTTGTCGCAGCGTGCGATGCGACCATGAACGTGATGATCGAGGACCTGCGTTCGGTCGAGGTACGCGAAACGAGAACGATTGAGCTGGAAGGGAGCGAGCTTGACATGCTCCTCTTCGATTTTCTTCAGGAGCCGATCTATTACAAGGACGCGGAGCAACTCCTTTTGCGCGTAAAGGAAATCACGATTACCGAACACGACGGCACGTATCTGCTCCGGGCGCGCGCCGGCGGCGAGAAGCTGGACCCCGAGCGCCACGAGCAGCGGGCCGACGTCAAGGCGGTGACGCTCCACCAGTTCACGCTTCAAAAAACCGGCGGCACCTGGCGCGCCCACGTGATACTCGACATTTGACGAAAAAGTGGGTTGTATGCAAAGACACGGGGATGTTGTTCCTCCTCGCCGCGCATCGTTCGTCGCCCCCCGCCTAAAGACTTGACGCAGCGCCCTTTTCCTACTATCCTATTGGGCGAGTGCCACGCTTCACGGAGGAGACATGATGGCGGAAAAGTCGAAGATACTCGTCATTGACGATGAAGGCGATTTTTGTGAGTTCGTCAGATGGAGCCTCGAAAAAACAGGAAGGTTCGAGGTATCCGTTTCTACCGACGGCCCATCAGGTATCGCCCGGGCCGAGGCCGCAAGACCGGAGTTGATTCTCCTCGATATAAGAATGCCACAGATGAACGGAGCGGAGGTGGCGGATCACCTGCTTCACAGCGAAGATACGAGGGATATTCCCATCGCCTTCATCACGGGCCTTCTGAACAGGGATGAAGTGAAGAAAAGGAGCGGATATATCCACGGTTTCCCGTTCATCACGAAGCCCATCACAAGGGCGGAGCTGGTAGAGCAGGTCGATTCGATATTGGAGATAATGAGGACGCAGAAGAATTTTATAGAATCCCTCGAAAGGTAGGAGCGCGGGGTCGTCGCCCCGCTGCCGCATCATCCGCCGCCCGCGGCAGGTACCCGTGAAGCGGGTCGGCGCGCAATTATTTGGACACCCGCGAGCGCGACCCGGTGCGTGGGCACCCCGCGTCGCCCCCCGGCCTCCCCCCTCAACCACCCACTTGCGGGACGCCCTCTGCGTGCGCTACCATGGACGCGCGGGTCGGCGCGCCGAGGAGGTGGGTGGTGGCCTTTGATTTCAACCCGGTATCACTCTATCCCGTCATCCTCCTGCCCGGCATCCTTGGCGAACCGCTTCCCGAGCTGCCTTCGTATTTCAAGGGCCGTGTGGGAAAGGTGCCGCGAGTCATCGGCCGCAAAGGGGCAGCTTTCACTGATGCGGCCGAACGCCTCGACGCAGCGGGTGAGCGACCTCGCCGCCACCTCCGCCGAATTGACCGCATCATCCGAAAGGCCGCCGTAGTCCGAGGCCAGGGCCCGGCGCGTCTTGACGGAGACCATCCTGTGGTACCAGATGAGATCCTCGAAGGCCGCCTCGTCAGCCGATCTTATGAACGGCTCTATCGCCTTCAGAAGGGCGTAGGTCTTGACCGTGAACGTGAGGGCGAGCTGATAGAGCGCATCGTTGTCGATGGAGTGCCGATCAAGGCCCCTCAGGTCCGTCCTGTCGTCGGGCTCGATATTCAGGACCGCCGTGATGCTTTTCAGGATCTCAAGGGTCTCGTCAAGGGATTCCTTCACGTCTTCGATGGACGCGCCGTGGCGGTCCCCCGCCGCATCCTCCGATTGCCTTGACAGGGCCTTTCCCCGGAGGAGCGCAAAGATCTCGCAATGGTCCGTCTCCCCGCATCTCCCGCAGAGATAATCGCAGGAATTGAATGGTGATCTCTTCATTTAGCGGCCCAACCGCTCGATGTAGGCTTTCATTTCCCTTATAATCCCTTAAATCGAGATGATTTGCAAGGGTTACCTTCGACATTGTCCGCCGAAGCGGATCGTAGCGATCAAGGGAGGCCCGCCCGAAGTCTTTGCCGCCCGCACCTGGTATATCGGGATGGTAATTTACCAGGGAAGGGAGGATGGAGATTCAGGCAGCCGGCGATGAGATGGCGGGGCTCAGGGTCGCCCGGCTATGGTGAGCCTGTCGAGTGCGGCCACGGCCTTCGCGGCCACGCCTTCGGGTAGCGGCAGGTACCCCATTTGAGGGGCATAGCCCTGACCCTCTCGCAAACACCAATGGAAGAGGTCCCGTATCGCCGCGCCCTTCGCGGCATCGTACTCTTTATAAAGGAGTATCCAGGTGAAGGTGACGATCGGGTAGGAGCCCGCGCCGGGCGGATCGGGTATGAAGAGGCGGAGATTGTCGGGCATGGGCGCGCCGGCGAGGGCTGTCGCGCAGCTCTCGATGGTCGGCTTGACGAACCTGCCTTCCCGGTTTTCAATGATTGCGGGATTCAGGCCTATCCGGCGGGCAAACTCATAGCCCACGTAGCCGATGGAGCCGATCGATTGGCTGATGCGGCTGGCGACGCCTTCGTTTCCGGTCGCCCGCATGGCGTTGCCAGGCCAGTTGACGTACGTGGCGGCGCCGTAACGCCCTCGCCACTTCCCGCTCACCGCGCTGAGATGGTTCGTGAAGGCGAAGGTAGTGCCGCTTCGGTCTTGACGCACGACCGTGGCGATGGTAAGCCGGGGCAGCTTAAGGCCCGGATTGGTCCTTGCGATGGCAGGATCGTTCCAGGTCTTGATCTCGCCCAGAAAAATGCCGACATAGGCCGCTCGGGAGAGTTTCAGGTCGCCCTGGATGCCGGGGAGGTTGTAGGCCAGCACGACGCCGCCCGCGGTGACGGGAAGCAAAAGCGCCCCCCTGTCGACCCGTGCCATGTCCGCATCGCTCATGGCGGCATCGCTTGCGCCGAAATCAACGCGTTCCTCCTCCTTCGTGTTCCGGCCGATGAAGCGGCGAACCCCCTCTCCGCTTCCGACTCCCTCATACGTGATGACCGTACCCGGGTGGTCGTGCTGATACGTGGAAAACCATTGCCTGTAAAGGATGAGCGGAAAGGTGGCCCCGGCGCCGCGGAGAAGGGCGGCGCCCGCCGGTGTCCCTGCCTGCTGCGTGCTTCCTCCCGGCGGGGAACAGGCGGCCGGAGCGCCGAGGAGGAGCACCAGGGCAAGCAACAGCCAAAGGGCCGGTCTTAGGGCTTCGGGGCATCGCGCATGACGTCGCATGGTCCTCTTCCTCGTTAACTGAACTCGCCTTTAATGTACTCCCTCGTGTGCTTCTCCTTTGGATCGTTGAAAATCTGCTGTGATTCGCCGAACTCCACCAGGTATCCCGTGCGTCCTCCCTCCGTGGTATCGACGTAGAGGAACCCCGTGTGGTCGGCGACGCGCTGCGCCTGCTGGAGGTTGTGGGTCACGATGGCGATCGTATAGCGGCTCTTCAGCTCGATCATCAGCTCTTCGATCCTCCTCGTCGCAATGGGATCGAGGGCTGAACACGGCTCGTCCATGAGGAGCACCTCCGGCTCGGCGGCAATGGCCCTCGCGATGCAAAGGCGCTGCTGCTGTCCGCCCGAGAGGGAGAGACCGCTCTTATGAAGCTTGTCCTTGACTTCGTCCCAAAGGACGGCGCGCTTCAGGGCCTCCTCGACCTTGTCGCGTATCGACCCCCGGTAACGGTTCAGGCGGAGTCCGAAGGCCACGTTGTTGTAGATGCTCATGGCAAAAGGGTTCGGCTGCTGGAAGACCATGCCGATATAGCGGCGTACGGCGACCGGGTCCACGGAATGGTGGTAGATATCCTTGCCGCGGAAGTGCACGTGCCCCTTGAAGCGAAATCCCCGCACGAGGTCGTTCATCCGGTTGATGCATCGCAGCACGGTGCTCTTGCCGCAGCCCGAGGGTCCGATAAAGGCGGTGATCTTGTTCCTCTTTACGGGGATGGCCGTGTCGCGGACGGCCTTGAACGTCCCGTAGTATAGCTCGTCGATCTTGCAGTCGATGACTACGCCATCGGCTTTTGCGCCGTCGGGCGCAGGCCGGACCGCATTGCCCTCCTCCACGGGATCCTTGTCTTCTCTCTTCATGTCTGTCATGGCGTTACGACTCCTATTCATGAATTTGCCTGCGTGAGAAGGCCTGCCCGATGAGGTTCGTCGCGAGCACCAGCAATACGAGCACAAGCGCGGCGACCCATGCCAGGTTGACCTGGTTCTCGAAGGGCATACTCGCAAAATTGTAGATCAGGACGGCGAGCGACGCCGTGGGTTGCCTGAGGTCGATCTCTCCTCCCGCAAAGAGCCAGTAGTTGCTGAAGAGGGCGGTGAAGAGAAGGGGCGCCGTCTCGCCGGCTGCCCTGGCGACGGCGAGCATGACGCCCGTAAGGATGCCGGGCAGAGCCGTGGGGAGGAGCACCATCCAGACCGTTTGCGTCGTTGTCGCGCCCATACCGATCGCCGCCTCCCGCATCTTCGCGGGCACCATGCGGATGGCATCCTCCGCGGTCAGGATGATCGTGGGAAGCATCAGGATAAAGAGGGCGACCGCCCCGGCGATGGCAGAATAGCCTCCCATGAGGAGGACCAGCGCCCCGTAGGCGAAAACGCCCGCGAGGATCGACGGGAAGCCGGTCAGCACCTTTGCGGCGAACCTGACCCCACTCGCGAGGCGGCTTTGCGGACCTGTCTCGGCGAGGAATACGGCGCTCAGGATACCGAAGGGGATGCTGATGAGCGCCGCCAGGGCCACCATGACCAGGGTGCCCAGGATGGCGTTCCCGAACCCTCCGCCCTCTTCCAGAGGCGCCGGCGGCAGTTGGGTGAAGACGCTGAGCGTCAGTCTCTGCCCCCCGTGCCAGACGAGCATCCAGACAACGGAGAAAAGGGGGATCAGGGCCAGGAGCGTCATGATTGCAACGAGCCCGCTCATGAGGAGATCGATCAGGGTCCGGGGCCGCCGGAGGGATTTCTCAAGCTCGGAGAAATCGACGTCGGCGAAGGGGCTGAGGTCTCCTATCGATGGGGCTTTTCGGAACTGTCCGTTTATCGTCGTATCGTGCATGGGCATCTCACCTCCTTCCTTCTTCCAGGCCGGACGACGCGCGCTCCAGCATGACCGAGCCGATTATGTTCACGAAGAGCGTGATCGCCAGAAGGACCAGCGCCGCGTACATGAGCACTGCCACGTCCTTCTTGGCCGCCTCGGGGAAGTTATTGGCCAGCAGGGCCGCAAGGGTATTTGCGGGCGAAAACAGGGAGAGGCTGATGCGGTTCGCGTTTCCCACGAGCATGGCCAACGCCATGGTCTCGCCGAGGGCGCGGCCGAAGGCGAGGACCACCGCCCCCACGATGCCCCTGGCCGCGGTCGGAAGGATGACGGCCAATATTGTCTCCCACCGGGTCGCGCCCATCCCGTATGCGGCCATCCTCAGCTTGGGCGGGACCGATACGAGGGCGTCGCGACTGATGACCGTGATGGTAGGCAGGATCATGATGGAGAGCACGATGACGGCGGGCAGCACACCGGGCCCCGTCAAAGTGGTCCCGAAAAAGGGGACCCATCCCAGTTTCAGGTAGAGCCAATTACACATCGGGCGGACGAGGGGGATGACGACGAAGAGTCCCCAAAGGCCATAGACGACGCTCGGTATCGCCGCCAGAAGCTCGATCAGGTTCTTGAGAAACACCTGGACCTGATCGGGCAGTTTTCCGAAAAAGGGATGGAACTCGATGCCGAACACCTTTAGGGCCTGGAAGACGAACTGGGCGAGAAAGCCTTCGCTCAAAAAGACGGCCGCGGCGACGCCGAAGGCCGTGCCGATCATGAGCGCCAGACAGGAGGTGTAGAGGGTGCCCCATATCTCGGGGAGGATGCCGAACTGCCCCGTGTTCGGGTCCCACGTCGTGCCGGTGAGGAAGCCGATGCCCTGTTGGCGCACCGCGGGCGCCGCGGCCGCGGCGATCTTGAGCACGATGAAGGCTACCAGCAGGACGGAGAGCCAGGCGAACCCGTGGCACAGCCGGCGAAATATGATATCGACGACCTGCTGGAAGCGTGTGGGGGGCTGCGATATGTGCGTATTGTCTGATGGATCGGTCATCTGTCAGTCTCCCCTGGTTTCAAGGGCCGCGGGCGACGGGGCGCAGTCGCGGCCCGGATGTACTGGCGTGGTCTTACTTGATCATCTGGAGCGCATTGATCACCTTGTCGCTCACCGCGGGGGGCAGGGGAATGTAGCCGAGGGGCTCCGCATCCTTCTGGCCGTCCTTGAGGCAGTATGCGATGAGTTCCTTAAGGACGGCGGCCTTTCTATTGTCCTGGTAATGCCTGTAGAGAAGCAGCCACGTGTAGGTGACGATAGGGTAGGCATCCTTACCCGAAGGATCGGAGGCCCAGATGATGAGGTCGGCCGGCATCCTGGCGGAAGCGAGCGCCGCCTGGCCCGACTTCGTCGCGGCCCCGACGTAGGCGCCGGCCTTGTTCTCCAACACGGCGAAGGCGAGCTTCTGGCTCTTTGCATAGCCATACTCCACGTAGCCGATGGAATTAGGCGTCGTCTTGATGGCGGCCGTTACGCCCTCGTTGCCTTTGGAGCGGGTCCCCACGGGCCAGTTGGGCATCTTGTTGGTACCGGGACTCTTGGCGAACTCCGGGCTGATAGTGCTCAGGTGCTTCGTGAAGACAAAGGTGGTACCGCTAGAGTCGGCCCGCACCACGACGTTGACCGGTGAATCGGGCAGCTTGACGCCGGGGTTGGTCCGGCCGATGAGAGGATCGTTCCACTTCTTGACCGTGCCCAGAAAGATGCCGGCATAGGCCTTCCGGGACAGCTTGAGCCCGGGAACGCCCTGGACATTATAGGCGAGGACGATGCTGCCCGCTGTCATCGGCAGGCATAGGGCGCCCGCTTCGACCCTCGCCACCTCTTCGGGCTTCATGGCGGCGTCGCTCGCCCCGAAGTCGACTGTCCTGTCGATGAAACTCTTGACGCCGTTCCCCGACCCGACCGACTGGTAATCGATCTGCACGTTCCTGTGGGAGCCGCTGTACGCCTTGAACCATTTGAGGTAGAGGGGGGCGGGGAAGCTGGCCCCCACGCCCTGGAGCTTTACGAGGTCGGCGGCCCGTCCGGGCGTGCAAAAACAGACTGCGGCAATGGCGATCAGAACAATCGCGGTCCAACGACACATCTTCATGATCGTGCTCCTTTCGTCTCCCCCCATGGCTCGGCGCCATTTATGGATATTTCGCGGCTGCCCGCGTTTCGGCGGCAGTGCGCTTTCGATGGACGCCCAATTCACGCGGAGGAAAAATATACTCAATGTGTATCATAAGTTTATCAAGTGATTGTTATACGCGCGTTAAGGATATGTTAAATCCATGTTACGCCTGTGGTGGAGGAATCGATGGCGCCGTCATTTCCGCGGGAACATCCGGTAATGTCAGGACTTTATCGGACTACTCCGTCAAGCCGCACATCGGTCGACTTCGTATGGAAAGGCCTCTTGAAGAGCAATATCCAAAAATAATTGAGGGCGTAGCGTAGGCCTGTCCTGAAAAAGCCCTCCTCTGCCATACGCCGTCCGGAACTGTACATGGGGAGGCGGAAGGTGAACTTGATCCTTCCGGCATCCTGCATACGCCGGGCAATGTCCGTATCTTCACCGTAGAAATCGATATCCATGTCGTAGCCGCCGATCTGATCCAGGGCCGACTTCCTGAGGACGAAATTTCCTCCCTGAAGCATGCCCCCCCTCTTGAAGACAAAATGACTGAGAAGGTAGATAAGATAACCGACGCCGTAGAAGAATTTCGTCTCCAGATTCCGGAGCCGCGGGAGGTCGTAATAAACGAGGGGACCGGACAGGGCGACCAGACGGTCGTTTCCGGAAAATTCCCGGAATACGCGGTCGACCCATCCGGCAGGCAGCATGTTGTCGGCGTCGATATTGGCGATGAGATCGCCGCGGGCTGCGCGGTAACCTGCCTGCCTCGCCCTCACGATGCCCTTTTGCGGCTCGTCGACAACGATGATCGAGGGGTAGGAGAGGGCGATTTCCCCGGTCCTGTCGGTGCTCGCGTTGTTCACGACGAGGACCTCCACGTCGTGGGGCCTGCCTTCTGCCTCCCTCAGTATGGAATCGAGGCATCGCGACAGGTATGCCTCTTCATTATAAGCAGGAATCACAAAGCTGAGTTTCATTCCATGTCTCTCCGAAGGAGACGAAAGCCCGCCTTCAGTGCGTCTCGGCGCCGCGGTATTCGGGCACATGCCGTGAGGCGACGTCACGCGATCTTCTCCTCGACCGGGATCTCCCGGGAGGGGGCCTCCTCGAATATCGAGCCGAGGGCATTGTCCCAATCGAAGTTCTCCACTGCCCATCTCCGCGCGTCCTCTCGCATTTTTCCGTATGACCCGGGGGAGAGACTTATCAGGTTGAGTATCTGATCGATCCTGTTTTTCCAGTCGGAAAGGTCCCCCGCCTTCGCGGCAAAACCTGTCTTGCCTTGGAGAATAAGCTCCTGGGGGCCGCCCACATCGGAGACGATGGCGGGCAGGCCGCATGCCTGCGCCTCGAGCACCACTTTCCCGAACGTGTCGGTGGTGCTCGGAAAAACGAAGAGGTGCGATCCCCCGTACACGGCCGGCAATTCCTGATGGGCCATCCTTCCGGCGAACGTCACGCGGCCTGGGTCGGCTTTCGCCTGCAACTCCCCCAGATACGGGCCGTCCCCCACAACAAGGAGATGTACGTCGGCCCTTTCCGCGGCTACCTGCCTGAACGCATCGAACAGAAAATCGAGGCCCTTATCACAGGAGATCCGTCCAACGTAGAGTAGCGTGATCCGGCCGTCCATGCCGAACCGGCGCCCGAGAAACGTCCTCCCTGAGGAGAACTGGGGCTTGAAAAGCCCGGCGTCTATCCCTCTCGTGAAGTGCTTCATCTTCCTGGGATCGAACCCCCTCGCCTGGAGGATCGTAATGTAACCTGCCGTCGGCACCCTGATCTCATCCATGGCCGTGTAGAACCAGCGCGTATAGGATTCGAGCAGGTGAGCCACCGATTCGTCCTCGACAATCTCCCTCGCCTGGAGAGAAAAGTCCGTGTGGTAGAAGCCAACGCTCTTAACGTTCATTAATTTTGCCGTGAGCAGACCCAAAAGTCCCAAAGGTCCGGGCGTCGATATGTGGATGCGGTCCGGATCGAAGAGATACATCTCCTTCAGCGACATGAGCAGGGAGGGAATTTTCAGCCGATAGGACTCGTAGTAAGGCAGATTAAACTCGTGGACGAAGGGGAGATTGAGGACGTTCGGAAGGCTCTGGGGAAGCCCTGACGTTTCGAGGGATGTGACGATCTTTACATCAAGGCCCCTTTCGAGGGCAAGACGGCCCACCTCGTGAAGCGTCGTCGACACGCCGTTCAAGTCGTTCAGTGTATCGGTGAACCAGAGGACCCGGTAGCCCTCGGCCGCCCTCTCGATCCGAAGGGCGGACATGAGCCGGCCCACGAGCGCCCTGTTCTCGTTCAGGTGCCTGAGCGTAAGGAAGAAGGGAAGCGACAGGAAGAGCCCCGGCAAGGAAGCCTGGATGTTTTTGACCATGCTGAGGAAGTCGAGTCTGCCCATGTTGCTTCCCAGGGAATCAAAAAGAAGTCTGAGGAACCCGTCCGAAAAATGGGCCATCCGCGTATAGACGCGGCGGATTGTCGTTTCCAGCGTTTCGGGCCGCCCCTCCCGCAGGTCCTGCATAAGCTCGCTTAAGGGGGCGTACATCCCGTTTTCGCCTTTGCTTGCATGTCTTTTTAGTCCCCTTATTCGTATTCTACCGGCGATACCCACCTTTTTGCCTTCGTAGAGCATCTCCGCGAGCTGACCGAAGAGTGTGGGAACCTTCCGATCAGGCGTGGAGCGGTAAGAATCGTGCACGACCTTGTAGACGGAAAAGGCGAGTGTTTGATAATCGCTGTGGCGTCCCCCGGCGGATGTCCTCTTGCCCCTCAGCGCATCCAGCACGTCTTCAGGGCCTGGGCCGTCCGCTTCCGTGTAGGTCCGTCCGATGAAGATGCCCCCGTGATCGTCGGAGCCGGCGGTGAACCCCTTTTTCCACGGCTCCGAGTCGAACGGCTCGAGCGAGTGTTTCTTACAGAGGTCGTCGAGACAATCGGGCGTCAGACGTTCGAGTATGTAGCGCCAAGCGATGTTGTCCGATCTGTTCCTGCCGCCGTTTATCACCTCGAAGGTATTGAAAAGGACGATCAGCTTCTCGAGGTGGGCCACGGTGAGTTTGCCCGCCTGCACGGAATAGGTCCCATGGGCGACGGAGTGGGCGAGGTCTTTCTCCCTGAGATAGGCCCTCAGTTCGTAGATGTCCTTCCGAAGGGAATCGATGTCGGCAAATTCGTTTTCGGTGATCCCGTAGACGAGGACGTGCACCTTGCATCTGTCCTCCGGGAAGCAGGCCGTTGCCTCGACGCCCGTGATTACCCTGTCGCCGTATCGTTCCCTGAGGAGCAGGGCGCCGTCGATACGGTTATGGTCCGTGAGCGTGACGAGCGACATGCCCGCGGCCACGGCGCGCTCGTAGACGAGGAGGGGGTCGGAGTACGATTCGGCAATCTTCCATCGCTCCATGAACCAATCGGGCGGCGGCTCCGAATATCTGGAATGGACGTGCAGATCGATCCGCGTCTTGACCGGCTGACTCTCTCGCGTCTTCAGTGGGGCCTCCTTTTACTCTCTTCGAGCGTATGTACGAGCGGCGCCTGATAATGACTCTATCGCCCACCCTTTAACGGTGTGTAAACATGCCGTGAATTATCTGTTAATTACATGACGTCGCCGAAAAAGGGAAAGGATATGTGCGACACGAGGTTGCCTGACTGATTTGTTGATCCTCGGGGAGACCTGAGAATCAACCCTGTATTCCGCTACAGGTGACCTACCGGTACATGCGAAGGCGGTAACGCCTTGGTGTGAAGCTACCGGGACAACGTAGCCCTGCCGAAAGGCGCAGAACAAACCGCGAGGGACGTTCAATGACCGCCAGCGTCAGGCGGTCG
>JBEKJU010000037.1:0-20426 GCA_050011095.1 Syntrophorhabdales bacterium | reverse complement strand
ATACGATGCAATAATCATCGGAACCGGACAGGCGGGGCCGTCCCTGGCGGGCCGTCTTACCGAAAGCGGCATGGAAGTGGCCGTGATCGAACGCAAGCTCTTCGGGGGCACCTGCGTGAATACGGGATGCATACCAACGAAGACCCTGATCGCATCCGCCCACGCGGCACACCTCGGCACCGCCTGGAATGCGCAGCAATTCACTTGCCGCGCGGTTGCCTGTCATATGGAGGCCGTCCTGGTCGTGGACGATGATAACAGGCGTCGGCACGGTTTCGAGCAGGGTAGCTAACTCCCCAGCCTGCTCACGTTCACGGCTCTCGCTCTTCCGCAAAAGTTCGTTTGCTCTCGACAGCTCGGCAGTGCGTTCTTTGACCTTTTTTTCAAGCTCCAGGCTTGCCGTCTGACGTTCTTTCTCGAACTGCCTGCGTTCGGTAATGTCGGTCAAGATGGAATTGAGGGCAGGCTGTCCATTGACTTGTACGGGGACGCTTTCCAACTGGGCATCAAAAAAGGCCCCATCTTTTCGCTTCAGTACTAGTTGGCATGTCTCTGTGGCCGTTGCTTTCAATGCGTTCTGTTTGTGGGCATAGAAGAGGTCTTGATAGTCGGGATGGATAAAGAGGACAAAAGGTTTCTTGACGAGTAAGCTTCTTTCAATGCCGAGAAGGCTGCACGCGGTGAGGTTTGCCCTGATGATGAGGGCCTTCTCGTCAAAGGTCAGGTAACCGACCGGGGCGAAGTCGTAGAGGTCTGCATATTCGCTGCGTGACTGTTCCAGTTGCTCCTGGGATGTACGTAGTTCTTCGTTCTGCGTCTCAAGCTCGATCTGATGGACGAAAAGCTCATGAAGGAGCTTCTGCACGTCCGCCCCAGACATGAGAGCCAGTTTCTCGGGTGCATCGGCGAGTAGCTGCTCAGCCTTTCGACGGAGAGCGTGGATGCCTTTCGGATCGGTGGGCATTAGCTTCCTCTTCACTCAGTAGGTGTGACGCAACCCATCGTGACCGTCCTAATATACGTCAGGCTGGTTGGATAGACAACCCTCTGTGGAAACTGTAAGGTGTGTCCTTGTCGGTAAAGAGAGTCAAAAGCCGGCCATAGGTGAGAGGGTACCGGTGCAACATTACGAGAAGAAAGCCGGTGCAGACGACTTGGAACACAGAATGACGAGGAAGGCATAAATGACGAAGCCACCTACAGTCATTCACACTTGGGCATAACCGCCGAATTCAAAATTACCAATGTAAGCTGCAGCAGAAAGCCATCCGTGTTGCACGACGCCTTGTCCTTCTCGGTCAGCAGGTGGCAGTCTTACCCAGCCCCGTCGATACTCTCTATACCTCCTGGAGAAGAGCCATGCGCGCCGGCTAGATCGGAGTGACGGTGGCGGAAGATATGCGCCTTGACACGCACAACCCCTCATCCAACATAAAAAGCGATGGCCCGTTACCATCGTCTGATAATTCATCGCTGATTGTTCATAACTGAAATCTGACAGGAAGGATGAAATGAAACCAAGGGCAGTTCTACTTATGGTACTGGCCCTCTCGTTGCTGACGCAGGATGGCGAAGGCTAACAGTACTTAAGTAAGTGCAGCTTAGTACCGATAATGCTACAGTATGACGAGGGTTGCTGGAAGGAGCGGAGACGGAATGTGAGTGCGGGGGATTTGAAGAGTGGCTAATCTTTCCTTGAGCGTGCACAAATGATGGCCTCACCACCCCGGACCGGTTCGTCACTCTCGGATGAAAGAGGCAGGAGTAGAAAAACAAAGGAAGGGGGGCTCTAATGAAACGAACCAGTGGGTGCTTGATTATGGCAGCGGTCTGTTTTTGTCTTCTTTTTTCACAGGCACAAGCGAGGGACTTGAAGGTGAGTCTACCGTTGCTTCCTCCCCTTGTGGAGACGAAGGATAAGGGGATTCTGGTAGACCTGATGAAAGCAATGGCCGAGGAATACAAGGACGGTAAAATTACCTGGGATGTTTTTCCGTTTGCGAGGTCTTTGGATAATGTGGAAAAGGGGAGGGCGGATTTCCACATGCCCTATATCAGACCGACCAATCCCGAGAGGATCCCATTTCAGTACTCCTCGGATGTGCTATTTAAGGTTGTCTTCGCCCTCTACACGAACAAAAATAACAAGGAGATCAGCCCCGCGAATGTGACCAGGTACAAAATCGAGACCGACGAGGGCGTCAAATATATATTGGATTCCGCTGTACCCAATATAATCGGCTCTTCCAGCCTTGAGTCGAGCCTTCAGAAGGTGAGTATGGGAAGGACGGACGGCTGGTTAATGGCCATGCCCGAATCAGATATGGCACTGAAGAAGCTTGGTCTGAAGAACATCAAGAGGTGGGAATACAAGAAGTATGACGTTAAGGCGCTGCTGCCTCTCGGCGACAAGGGTAAAGAAACGGACAAGATACTCTCCGGTCTCATAAAGAAGCTGAAGGCGAACGGAAAGTACCAGAAGATTATGGCCCCCATACTGGACCAGAAATTCGACAACTGGCAAATGTAGACGGAGTGCCGTGCCCGGATATACGAAATTGGAGCGACGAAACCACTTAACATTTGTCCCCCTACCGGTTAGAATCCGGTAGGGGGATTTTCTTTGCCCAAAGGGTCTAACCAACCGGCGAACGGGTGCCGTTAGAAGTCGGCACGATGGCAACTACAAACCGGTTATGGTCGGCAACCTGTTGGATATCTTCCGCGTTTTCTACAATTTTGTGGAAGTGGGCAGGAACAAACAGACCCCCGTGGTACGCCTTGGATTTCGTTAGACGGCAGAGAGGGCCGTGCAAGGGAACAACGAGAACGGGAACTTTACAAGTCTCCAGTAAAGCCCCTTGAAGACTACACTTATTCTTGTACGGCGGAAAATTCTCTAAGGAAATCGTCCACCTCTTGGAGGAGTCTCTTATCGTTTAAGATGACGTCTTTCTTTCTAAGTGCGGGAGCCAGTATATGGCGTAACTCAACCTTCAGTGATTCAGGAACATAACGCCATATACGGAGAAGTATATCGAAACCGTCTGGCTCTTCCATCGGTATTCCATAATAGGTTTTCGCCAGGCGTACCATAACCAGCATCTTCGTTGCGTCTCTCACACCATCCTGGCAACGCTTAGACATGAACTGTAGAAGTTTTCCCATGTGACACCCCCACGCAACATGTTCTTACGTAACAAGGCGAAATAGTGAAAGCTGGTGACGTAACTCCCATTTTAATCTAATGAGAACCACAGTGTTGTCGAGACCTCCCATGTGCCACTTGAAAAAATCTCTGTGCGAACCTAGTATCTCTTCATAGTTTAAAAAATCTTGAGGGCATTCGTACAAATGACTCGGTGCTGAACATGAGCGAAACAATACCGAGGGCCATCTTGTGACGCTGATGGTGCATTAGACAGATATAACAGAAAGGGGCGTTTATGGTGCTTGTAAGGAAGCCGACAGAATAAATGACCCTGCTGCAAGCAGCAGGGTATCCAAGACAACGAGCGGAGCGAGTCTTTGAGCAGCAGGGAGTCTCTGCGGGCTTTGCCCGCAGAGGGGGCGACCGGGTACCCGCGAAGTGGGTGTCCCAATAATTGTCGGCGGAGCGAAGCGGAAAAAGATTCTCCCTGCAGCAAGCTGCGGGGAATCCGCAAGTTGAATGCCCAAAGAGGAGGACTAAAATGGATAATCCCTATGTTTCAGCAGTTCTTTCGGTTTTCGTATGTGGTCTAGGGCAATTAAACAATGGAAAAATACTCAAGGGAATCATCCTCGGTGCGCTCTGGATAATCTCTTTGCGTCTCATATCAGGCGGTATAGGTCTGATTACCATGCCCATAGTCTGGATTTATAGTGTCTATAGTGCCTACAAGGAAGCCGTGGAATGGAATGCTCATGTTGATAGGACGTGGCACAGATTTGATGAGGCTTTAAACAAGCACAAAGGCAGGCGAGAGAAATAGTGGTCGAAAATATTGAAAGTAGACAGTTCTGGATTTTTCAGGCGACCCGATATTGGCGTAAAGGTCATTGGGGTCGTTACGGACAGGGGTGTCATCTAAGAGCATCCGCAGGGCGATTACTTGCTGCCGCCCAGCCTGTATGCCTCACGATATAAAAATCAAGCCTTAACTTTGGGCCTTATGTGGAATGCCCTTTGCCCGTGGTTGGGGATTTCTTGACTCTCGCTAAAAAGAACTTAAATTGATATGTGAATACGTCCAGTTCGGTAGTAAAATAAGGGGGATTAGACGGGGAAAACTACAGTCAGGAATCAACGGATTCGTTAGTTTGGGGAATTTAGCCCATGAAGATGACCTCGGCTGGTTTATTATCAGCCGGGCGGCGGAGAAGCCGAAGCTGTCGAACCTCAGGAAGATCAAAATGATAGAGGAGGTCATGGAGCGGGACATCAGGCGGTCGCTGCGTTTTGCACGCGAGACGATAGATTTCGGATGCTTGACTTACTCAAAGCCGAAACGTATGATTAAGAATAACGGGCGTTTGTCGTCCGAGCATACGCGATGCAACCTCGGCAGAACGATCTGATTGTCTGTCACACAATCCGCGGCCGCCTGCGGCTCAAGGCGAGATCGCCGAGGTCCGTCGCACACCGCTCTCAGGCTCTTGCCGAATGGCTCTCCGGACAGGCCGGCGTTATAAGGGCCGACATCCGGCCCGTAACAGGCAGCATAATCCTGTTCTACGACCCGGGGAAAACCGGCACAGGCGCGCTCGTCGCCCTCGTGATCCGCGCGCTCGACGTCGTCTCTGCAACGGATCCCCGCCCTGCCGCACTAACGAAGCCCCAAGCAGGACAAGGAAGCTCGCTCGGCCGCCTGTTGTGGTTTATCGGCGTCTCCGGCGTATTTGCAATCAGTGTGGCGCAGAGACTCTTCTTCAAGTCTCTTCCCTTCCAGGGGCTCATCGGCCCGTCCGCGCTTCTGGGCGCCGTTCCCCTCGTTCGCCGCGCCCTCCACGACATCAGGGAGCACCGGGGCCTGACGCTCTTCCCTTTTTTGGCCGGCACCTGCATTCTGGGCGTCTTCATGGGCGAGGCCCTCACGGCGTTAGAGGTCATCTGGGTCACGGAGCTGAGCATGCTCCTCGAGGACTACGTGACCGACCGGTCGCGCAGGGCCATCAGGCAGACGGTTCAGGTGGCGACGAAGACGACCTATATCCTGGAGGACGGCGCTGAGGTCGAGGTCCCGGCCGAAAGGGTCGGGCCGGGGAATATGGTCGTCGTCCATACGGGAGAGAGGATCCCCGTTGACGGCACGGTAGCCGAAGGCGAAGCCGCCGTCGACGAGGCCCACATCACCGGGCGCGCGGAAGCGGAGCTTCGTAAGACGGGCGACATGGTCTACGCAGGCACGATCGTCAGGCAGGGCATGGTTATCATACGGGCCGAGCGGGTGGGCGAGGACACGTATCTCGGACGGGTGCTCCGCCTCGTCGAGGAATCGCTTGCAAACCGCGCTCCGGCCGAGCGGAGGGCCGACGCGCTTGCCGGCAGGCTGACCGCCTTCGGCGCGCTCGCGGTCGTTGGCACGTTCCTTTTTACGGGGCAGTTTGTCCGGGCCTTCACGGTGCTCCTTGTCGTGGCCTGCCCCTGCGCGACGGTCCTGGCCGCGGGAACGGCCGTCACGGCAGCCCTCGCAACGGCCGCCCGGAAAAGAAGTCTCGTGAAGGGCGGCCTCTACCTTGAAAAAATCGGTAAAGCGGATACGTTCTGTTTTGACAAGACAGGGACTCTGACGGTCGAGACGCCGCAAGTGGCCCTGGTGCTCGACCGCACGCCTAGCCGTGACCCGGTGCGCGTCATGGCGCTCGCCGCTTCCGCCGAGCTGCACAACCCGCACCCTGTCGCCAGGGCCATCGTGGAAGAGGCGGGGCGGCTCGGCTGTGTCCCTGCCTCTCATGGGGTGAGCGAGTTTGCGCTCGGCAAGGGTGTGCGCACCCGCGTCGGCCCGGACTCCATACTCGTCGGAAACGCGGAGTTCATGAGGGAAACGGGAATAGACGTCGGCTACTTCCAGGGAAGGGCCGGGAAGCTGGCCGAGACAGGCCACACGGTCGTGTTTGTGGCAAAGAACAACACGGTCCAGGGCATGATCGCCGTCACGAACCCCATCCGTCCGGACGCGCAACCCCTGGTTTCATGGCTCAGGACGGACGGGATTTCATCGCTCCACCTCGTAACCGGGGACGGCGAGCCGGTCGCCCGGGCCGTCGCGGAGACCCTCGGCCTTGACCATTACGCGGCGCAACTCCTGCCGGAAGAAAAGGCCCGCTACGTAGAGAAACTTCGGGCAGAGGGTAGATGCGTCGTCATGGTGGGGGATGGAGTGAATGACGCCCTGGCCTTATCGAGGGCCGATGTGTCCGTGGCCATGGGCGCGGGCGGCGCAGAGGCGGCAATAGAGGCCTCGGACATCGCGCTCGTCACGAGCGACCTCGCGGGGATTGCTACCTTGAGGCAGTTGAGCCACCAGACCCTGCGGGTCATCGAGCAGAATTTCTGGCTGGCCGTCTCCACGAACGCGGTCGGCATTGCCCTCGGGGCCGCCGGCCGTATCAGCCCCATCACGGCCGGCCTCATCCATGTCCTCCACACCCTCGGCATTATGGTCAACTCCAGCCGGCTCCTCAAGTGGGAGCCCGTTGTTACCCCGCCTTCTTCAGATACCCGACCGGGCCGGGGTGATGGTCTGCCCTGAAAGCGGCTTCACCGACTTCGCCGGGACCAGTTTATAGGCACTTCTGGAGGCTAAGACAAAAACAGCCGGCATTCCAGCATCCTCAACCGATTACAATCAAAGCTTCCGGTCGGCGACGCGGAAAGGCGTCCAACAAAGCCGCTGACAACGCCATCACGTGTTGTCCCTTTCTGCGTGTCCCTTCGACCTGACGGTTCTCACCGGGATACACCGCCGGTATCGGGACACGTTTTTATAAGCTCTCTGAACCAGCGATGTTCCGGGTCCGATTGATAACGCGGATGCCAGGTAAGTGCAACGTTGACCGGAGGTGTAGAGAAAGGCAACTCCGATGACGCCAGCTTGAAGTTGCCTTTCATGCGGGAGACAAAGACGTCGGGCGCGACTACGATGCACTCCATGTGCGACGCAATGACGAACGCCTCCTGAAAGGTTGCCACGGTACCCAGCACGATACGTTGTCTTCCCCTCTTTCGTAATTCCTCGTCGATGAGAACGAACGTCTTCCCCCTCCTCGAAACGACGATATGCGGATAAGAACAGAACGCGTCGAGAGACATCCGCCCGGATTTGGTCTTGAGCTTTCTCATAAGGGCGGAGACGTAGCGAAAGGAAAAAAGCGTCTGGCTGATAAATTCAGGCCCAAGGTTTCCGGGTGCTCCTATGTCGCAATCGATCTTGCCGTTTCTGAGCGACTCCTGGTCCTCGTCGCCCTGGGTGAGAAAAACGAGGGCTGAAAAAGGGGCTTTTTGGGAGACGGCTTTCAGAAGGTTTTCCCCCATGAGGTTCGTGACATCGCCGCCTGTCCTTATCCGGAAGACCCTTTTCATCCTTGCCGGACCGAAATCGGCCTGCGGGGAGAGAATCACGCGGCTTTCGTCAACGATCTTCTTGATGCGGTCCTTCAAGTCGCGCCCGCGCTGGGTCAGGATTAAATTCCTGCCCGAAGGTACCAGCACTTCATCCTGAAGAGATAGACGTATCTTGGCAAGTGACCGGCTCACCGCCGAAGGGGAGAGATGCAGTCTCTCCGCAGCGCGGGAAACACTCTCTTCCTCGAGGAGGATTTGCAGGACTTCGAGATGGCCCAAATCGAATCGTTGCATTACAGTCAATCCTACTTTGCGATAATTGCGATTTTACCACACATCGTAATGGGTTACAATGGCGAAGCACGGATGGGGGAGGCTATGCTGGAGACCAGGCCGTCAGAATAACTCAATAAGAAGAGAAGTCAATCATGAAAATCAATTTTGGAAAAACCCTTTCATATGTCGGCGCCCCCGCCTATGGCAGCATCAAATCGATATTCACTGCTGTCGTGGGGCTCGTTATCGTCTTCGGTCTTCTGCTTGCGTGGAAATCCTTCCGGAGCGGACCTCCGTCACATCCGGCGCCGCCACCCGTGGTCGTTTCGGCTTTGAAGGTCCAAAGTCGCAGTGTGCCTGACGAACTCCACGCCATCGGCAGCTTGCAAGCCGTCCAGGAAGTTTTGTTGGCCCCCGACACCGCGGGGCGCGTCATCGGCATCCTTTTCGAGGCCGGGCAGGTGGTCAAGGAAGGAACGCCCCTCGTTCAGCTCTACGACGCACCCGAGCAGGCCGACCGCGCTGCCGCAATCGCAAAGGCCGACTTCAGCCGCTTGCAGTTGTCCCGTTCGAGGGAACTCGCCCCTACCGGCGCCGAACCGCGCGAACTGCTGGAGCAGCGTAAGGCCGAATATGACGAGGCTGTGGCTGCAGTGCGCCAGTTGGATGCACGCATTCAACAGAAATCGATCCGCGCGCCCTTCGCCGGACAGGTTGGCCTTCGCCACGTCAATATGGGCCAATACCTCAATGTGGGCGATCCGATCGCGACATTGACCCGGCTCGCCCCCCTCTATGTCAATTTCACCGTTCCGCAGCAAGAAATGCCCAAGCTCAGGCTTGGCGCGCAAGTGCAGGTGATGGTGGATTCGTCGCCGGGCAAGGTATTCGTGGCGCGGATCGGCAGCATCGAGCCGAGGATCAACGGCGACACGCGGAATATCGCCGTACAAGCGTTGTTGCCGAACGCCGGTCGCGAATTGAAGTCTGGCATGTACGCCACCGTGCGCGTGCAGCTCCCCGCGACCGCCGACGCCATTGTCGTGCCGCTTACCGCCATCCAGGCCTCCGCTTCCGGCGACAGCGTAGTCGTCGTTCAAGCGCCGAATGGCTCAGGCATCGGCAAGACCGTCACAATGGCCGTCAAGACAGGACGGCGCATCGGCGACGACGTGGTCGTGGAACAGGGAATAAAACCGGGCGATGTCGTGGTCACGGCGGGCCAGCTCCGCATCCCGCCCAATGCGCCGGTCAAGGTCGGCGTCCCTTCCCTTAACCCGTCCGATGCGGCCGTCTTCGCACCCGCACACTGAGGAAAACGAACATGCATTTCACCGACATTTTTATCCGCCCCCCCATCCTTGCGCTGGTCGTCAGCCTGCTGATCCTGCTCGCAGGCGCGAGCGCGATCTTCTCTTTGCCGATGCGGCAGTACCCCTTTTTAGAGAATGCCACAATTAACGTCACCACTCTATTTCCGGGAGCGACGCAGGACGTGATGCAAGGCTTCGTGACGACGCCCATCGCCCAGTCAATCGCCACTGCCGCCGGCATTGAATATCTCACCTCTTCTTCCACGCCGGGCAGAAGCGAGATCAAGGCCCGACTCGTGCTGAACGCCGACGCCGATCGCGCAATGACCGAGGTCCTCGCCAAGGTGCAGGAGGTCAAATACCGGCTGCCGGCGGGCGCGACCGATCCCGTCGTCACCAAATCAACGGTGTCCAGCAGCGCTGTCCAATACGTTGCTTTCCACAGCAAGACATTGTCGATCTCCCAGCTCACGGACTTCGCCACCCGCGTGGCCCAGCCCTTGTTCACAAGTATTCCGGGGGTAGCCTCTGTCGATACCTTTGGCGGGCGAAAGCTCGCCATGCGCATCTGGATCGATTCTACACGCCTTGCGGCGCGCGGTCTCTCCGCCGGTGACATCGCGGCGGCGTTGCGCTCCAACAACGTCCAGGCCGCGCCGGGCCAGTTGAAGAGCCGGTTGACCGTCACCAGCATCACCGCCGAAACCGACCTGCGCGATGTCGAGGATTTTCGCCGGATGGTGATCAAAAGCGGGTCCGGCAGCGCAGGCATCGTGCGCCTCGCCGATGTTGCGACGGTGGAGATCGGGGGGCAGAACTACGACAATGCGTCCTTCGCGACCGGGGAACCCGCGATTTTTGCGGCGATTGAGTCAACGCCCGACGGTAACCCGATTGAGATTGTAAATGCCGTCAACCGGTTGATTCCCAAGATCCGGGCCATGGCGCCTCCAGGAATGACGGTAGCGCCCAACTATGACGTCGCGCGCTTCGTCAATGCGTCGATCAAGGAGGTTAAGCGCACGCTGATCGAAGCGGTCGTCATCGTCATCGTCGTCATCTTCCTCTTCCTGGGCACTTTCCGCGGCGTGATTATTCCCGTGGTCACGATCCCCTTGTCCCTGGTGGGGACGGCGGCGCTGATGCTGGCCTTAGGCTTCTCGCTCAATCTGTTGACGTTACTGGCTATGGTGCTCGCCATCGGCCTGGTCGTCGATGATGCGATCGTCGTCGTCGAGAACATCCACCGCCATATCGAGGAAGGCCTGTCCCCGGTGAGAGCGGCGCTGGTCGGCGCACGCGAGATTGTCTCTCCGGTAATCGCCATGACGATCACCCTGGCCGCCGTCTACGCCCCGATCGGTTTGATGGGAGGGCTGACGGGCGCCTTGTTCAAGGAGTTCGCTTTCACGCTGGCCGGCTCGGTCATCGTCTCGGGAGTGATAGCGCTGACGCTGTCGCCGGTGATGGGTTCAATGCTCCTCAGCTCGAAACAGCGCGAGTCCCGTCTGGCAAAGTTCATCGAGAACCGGATGGGCCGCTTGGCCGCCGCCTATGGCCGCCTGTTGGCCGGCACGCTCGCGGCACGTCCCGCGGTGTTGCTGGTGGGTGTCGCCATACTGGCCGCGATCATCGTGCTGTTCAATGGCACGCCACACGAACTCGCGCCTACCGAGGACCAAGGGGCGGTCATCGTCCTGACCCGTGCCCCGCAGTATGCGGGTGTCGGCTACACTTCTCACTATGCAATGATGATCGAGCGGATATTCGCCTCCATCCCCGAATACGAAAGCAGCTTTATGCACGTGGGCGGCGAAACCGGTGGCTCGCCAAACATCATGCTCGGCGGCGCCATTCTCAAGGACTGGTCCGAACGCACGCGCTCCGCCGGCGATATTCAGGCGCAGATCCAAGCCGCCGGCGCGGCGATTGATGGCGAAACCGTCACCGCTGTTCAGTTGCCGTCGCTCCCGGGGTCAAGCGGCGGCCTGCCCGTGCAGATGGTGATTCGCTCGCCCAACGATTTCAACGTGATTTATGACGCGGCCGAGAAATTGAAGGCGACGGCCTATGCCAGCGGCCTTTTCTTGTATGTTGAAAACGAGCTGGCCTTCGATAGTCCACAAGCACGAATCACCATAGACAGCGCGAAAGCGAACGAGATGGGCGTGACAATGCAATCCATCGCGGACACCCTTGCGGTGCTGGTCGGCGAAAACTATGTCAATCGCTTCAACTTTTACGACCGGTCATACGACGTAATCCCTCAGGTGGTCGGCGGTGAACGTATCACGCCGGACGATTTGGGCCGCTTCTACGTCAAAACCTCCTCCGGCGCGATGGCGCCGCTGTCCACGGTCACGCACGTGGACATGCGGCCGCAGCCAAACCAGCTCTCCCAGTTCAACCAGATGAATTCGACCACGCTGAAGGCGCTTCCGCGCCCTGGCGTCACCATGGGTCAAGCGGTCGCATTCCTGGAATCTCAGCCGTTGCCTTCGGGTATGAGTATTGACTGGCTAGCCGATAGCCGCCAGTTCGTGCAGGAAGGCAACCGGCTGCTCTTCTCCTTCGGCTTCGCGCTGGCCGCCATCTTCCTGGTATTGGCCGCGCAGTTCGAGAGTCTGCGCGATCCGCTGGTCATCCTCGTCACCGTACCGCTGGCAATCTGCGGCGCGCTGGTACCGCTGTCGCTAGGCTACGCGACGCTCAATATCTACACGCAGATCGGGCTGGTGACGCTGATCGGACTGATCTCCAAGCACGGCATTCTGATGGTGACCTTTGCGAACCAGATCCAGCAGCATGAAGGCTTGAGCCGTCACGATGCCATCCAGAAGGCCGCCGCGGTGCGCATGCGACCCGTTCTGATGACCACGGCGGCGATGGTCGTCGGACTGGTGCCTTTGCTCTTCGCCGAAGGCGCAGGTTCGGCCAGCCGGTTCTCCATCGGGATTGTCGTGGTAATGGGCATGCTGGTGGGCACGCTGTTCACACTGTTCGTGCTGCCGACGGTCTATAGCTTCGTTGCCAGGGACCACCGCGCCGCGGCCGAAAGCCCGCGTGCCCGCGAACTTGCTTCCGCGGCGGTGTCCGATGTCTGACCGTCACCTGCCCCGCCCGTCCTCGATGCCCCTTCTCCCTTACGCCGCACGGCTGCTTACAGCGGTTATTGTTGCCTTGGTCTTGGCCGCCTGCGCCAGTGGTCCGGACTATCGCGCGCCCGACACGCCTGAGTCGGCGGCCGGCCATTTTGTGACCCGCATCGAGGGTGCGGATCGCGCGACGCCGCTACCCGCGGGCTGGTGGAAGCTATACGACGATCCGGTCTTGAACGGCCTGATCCGGGACGCCTTCGCCGCCAACACCGACCTGCGCGTGGCGCTGGCCAACCTGGAGCGCGCGCAGGGGATCTTCAATGAGGTACACGCCGGTCTTTTCCCCTCGACGACCACGTCGGCCGGCGCCAGCTATGGACGCGACCAGATCACCTGGAGCGCCACGGGCCAGGCGCCCCGGGAGTGGTCCTACAGCGGCGGCCTGAAGGTCTCCTACGAGGTGGACCTGTTCGGGCGGGTCAGGCGCGCCATCGAAGCGGCCCGCTACGATACCGAGGCAATGGCCGCGACTTATGACGCGGTGCGGGTGACCGTAGTCGCCGAGACCACCCGCGCCTACGTGAACGCCTGCACGCTCAGGGAGGCCATTGAGGTGGCGCGCTCTTCCATCGAGCTGGCTGACCACAGCCTGCGCATCGTGAGCGACCAGGAGCGGGCCGGCTCCGCCTCCCGTCTGGACGTGGAACGCGCCGGCGTCAGCCGGGCGCAAGCCGCAGCGGCGTTGCCGCCCCTGCAGGGCCAACGGGAGGCCGCCTTGTTCGAGCTGGCGACACTGACGGGGCGCACACCGGCGCAGGTGCCCGAGGCCGCCCGCGCCTGCATCAAGGCGCCTGACATCGATAGGGCGCTGCCGGTGGGCGACGGCACCGCGCTTTTGCGGCGCCGTCCCGACGTGCGGCATGCCGAGCGCCAACTGGCCGCGGATACGGCGCGGATCGGCGTGGCCGTCGCCGACCTGTACCCACGCGTTAACCTGGGTGCTTCCGGAAATTACCTGCGCAGCGGTTCACTGACAGGAGACCGCACTCTCTCCTTTGCGATGGGTCCACTTATCTCGTGGACTTTTCCCAACATGGCCGTGGCGCGCAGTCGCATCGAACAGGCCGAGGCGCAAGGCGCCGCGTCGTTAGCCTTTTTCGACGGCGTGGTCCTGAGCGCGCTGAAAGAGGCCGAGCAGGCCCTGGCAGCTTACGGCGCCGCACTGGAGCAGCGTAGCGCGCTGGTCGAGGCGCGTGACCGCGCCGAGCGGGCATATGAACTGGCCGACCAACGCTACCGCGGCGGTTCGATCAGCTACCTCGACGTGATCGTGGCGCAAACCACCTTCATCAACGCCAAGGCCCAAGTGGCGACCGCGGACCAACGAGTCGGCTCCACCCGCGTGTCCGTATTCAAGGCCCTGGGCGGAGGATGGGAAGACGCCGAAGCGCAGCGGTAGCGACGGCAGTATAGGCATGAGGAGGATTAGACCATGACTATGACATCAAACTGGCTCGTCTGGACGTTGTCGTCCGCCGTATTCGCTGCGCTTGCGTCCATTTTCGCAAAAATCGGTCTTGAAGGCATCGACTCCGATTTTGCAACCCTTGTTCCCGCGTTTGTAATCACCGTGGTGCTTGCGAGCCTGTCCTATCTCGCGGGGAAGTGGAGCGACCCGTTTAGGCTTAGCAGTTAGAGGATGGTCGTGCTTCTGTTGAGGATGGTGACGGCAAGCGCTGATGCAACGGCCTGAGGGCTTGCCTCATGCTGCCGGGACCGTGCCGCAAATGCCTCGTCCAACCTCCATCGAAGCACATAGCCCGACGCGTAGGCCGGCCACGCATAGTGCATAATGTCCGGAACAACCCATGCCGGGCGCGGTAATGGTGAAACGACAGAAAGGAGGAAATATGACGAACCCCCGCAAGGAAAATTTCACGCTAATCCTTCCCGAAGTACAGGATGTCCTCAACCGGCTGCATGCATTGGCCGATACCGGCGATGATGGGATCATACGAGAGGTTCAAGAGAACAATCCTGACTGGAGGAGCGCCGGCCCTGAAGAGAAAGCGAGGATGTTCCGCAGCATACTGATACCTGTTTCAAGGGAGAACGGAAGGTTCCTCTACAGCGTGGCCCGTTCTATCTCCGCGAAACGGATCGTCGAATTCGGCACGTCCTACGGCGTTTCCGCCATTTACCTTGCCGCGGCCCTGCGCGATAACGGCGGCGGATTGCTGGTCGGGACCGAGCTTGAGACCGGTAAGGTTGCCAAGGCTGTCCAACATGTTGCGGAAGCAGGGCTATCGCCGATGGTAGAGATCCGTGCCGGTGATGCCCTGCAGACGTTGAAGCATTTCAGCGGCAACATAGATCTGCTCTTCCTTGACGGGTGGAAAGGGCTGTACCTGGACGTGCTGCACCTCGTATCGGGCAGCCTGCGTAAAGGCTCCGTAGTATTGGCAGACGATCTGGACATCGTCGAAGTGGCGCCATATCTGGACTATGTCCGTAACCCCGCGAACGGCTTCGTCTCGGTCATGCTCCCCCTCGATGAGGGTATTGAGTATTCCGTGAAGCTTTAGAACAGGGAAAGAAGGTCATTGGAGGGCGGCCCGGGTGTCCGGATGTTTGATCATCTTCACTAAGAGTTGGTTAAATGCCGAAGCGCCCTGAGCCGCCGACGCCACACATCTATACGGTTGAGGAACTGCGTCGACTTTTAGAGAGAACCGATACGCTGGAGACCCTGAAAAGTCCGCTTCAAGCGGCCACCTTCAAGACGCTCCTTTTGGTCCTCTACGGAACGGGCCTTCGGATCAGCGAGGCCCTCTCGCTTACGATTTCGCTAACAGACGTGAACCTCGATGACAGCCTCATCATCGTCCGCGACAGCAAGTTCTTCAAGATAAGGCTCGTGCCCACGGACCCTCGCCTGACTGAGCATCTTCACTCGTATCTTGAGAGGCGACGACGATTGCCCCTTCCTCTTGGGGGAGACTCTGCCTTCTTTGCGACGCGCACCGGCCACCATTTGTCCTATGACCGTGCGAAAGAGGTCTTTAGTCTATTACGCAACCTTGCGGGGATCGCCCGCACAGATGGAGCGCGCCGCGCCCCGAGAATTCACGACCTGAGACACACCGCGGCCGTGCATAGGCTCGAGGCATGGTATCGCCAAGACGCCGATGTACAGCGGCTCCTTCCCCGGTTATCAACTTATCCGGGACACGTTTGCATAGCCGAGACCCACGGTACCTGACGATGACCCCTGATGGACGCGTTGCCGGATGCCCCCGACACCTCTACATTACAGGGCCTCCGGGATTACGCCGTGCCCCTTTTCCTCTACAATACCGGTGCCCGGGCCGACGAGGCTGCCCGCGTGACCGTGGCCGATCTGGAACTGGACCGAACCCTGTCGGTAAGGATCACGGGAAAGAGAGGCAAGGTACGTTTATGTTCGCTCTGGTCATTGACGGCAAGAACGCTTCAGTCTCTCATCGTCGGACGGCAGGGGAACGAGCGGGTTTCCTCAATTGCAGGGGGCACGCAATGACGCGCTTCGGCATTCATGGTCTCGTGAAACGCTATGTCTTCAAGGCAGCCGACAAAGTACCTTACTCTTCACAAAAAACGCGTGAGCGCCCACTCCATACGGCATACCTCTGCCGTTCATCTCCTCCGGGCACGCGTGGATATCAACACCATTCGCGCGTGGTTGGGCCATGATTCCGGGGCCTTTTTTATGGGGCCAGTGGACATAGATTGCAGCATTGGCTTTGGGCCGTTCTTTTCCTTTGCGCCTCGGCTAATCAGCAAATGATTGAGTTGGTTCGTTAGTCCGAGGCGAGGATTACGGCAGGAAAGCGGTAACTTACAGCTGACCTATAACAGACCCTTTCCGCGATTAGCTGCAGCTTACCACATAGCGGCGTCGGCTTAGCCGAAACGGAAAGAAAAAAAGTCATCCAGTGTTATGGCCTCGCCGGGCCGGACGACGACGAACTCCTCATCCCAGGGGCCGTTAATCATCTTCAGCACCAGTTCGGTTGACCCCTCGATCTCCTCGTAGCGTAAGGCGAACCGTTCGGCGCTACGTCGGAGCAGCGGCTACCGAGGATGATGGCGAGCCCTTCCACGAGAAAATGACCCGCCTTGCTGCGACTCTCAGAAAGCAATTCGCCGAATCGTCGAGACTGGAGGGTGAAATAAAGAGGAACCTTGCCTCACTCGGCTTTCCTCTTGGAGACGGGGAAAAATGACCTAGGCTCCGGCAGGAGAAATCCTCATCTATCAGACAGAGGACGGGCGCACAAGGCTCGACGTCAGGCTCGAAAAGGAGACGATTTGGCTGAACCTCAATCGGGTCGCGGCCCTTTTTCAGCGCGACAAATCAGTCATATCCAAGCACATTAGAAATATTTACCGTGAAGGAGAGTTGACAGAAGGGCCAACTGTTGCAAAATTTGCAGCAGTTCAGACGGAGGGGGGACGGACGGTCGCGCGTGACATCGAGTTCTACAACCTGGACGTCATCATCTCAACGGGCTACAGGGTAAAGTCGCTCAGGGGCACGCAAGTCCTGAAGGACCATATCCTGAAGGGCTATACGGTCAACGAAAAACGTTTGAGAGAACAAAATGGCCGCCTCCGTGAGCTACAGCGGACGATCGACCTCCTTGGAAGGATAGTTGATGAGCGGCAACTGGCGGGGCAGGGGGCCGAAAGTCTGCTAAAGATCATCACCGATTATTCCATGGCGCTCAAACTCTTAGATGATTACGACTACAACAGGCTTGCCATTGATGATACAACAGAGAGGGCCCGATTTGTCATCACCTATGAGGCTGCCCGCAAAGCCGTAGAGCGGCTTGCACTCCAAACGGGGGTCCCCAGCGATCTTTTTGGACGGGAAGAGGACGATTCCTTCAAGAGCTCTCTTGGGGCGATTTATCAGACTTTCGGGGGCAAGGAGCTCCATCCAAGCATCGAGGAAAAAGCGGCGCACCTTCTCTATTTTGTCGTGAAAAATCATTCCTTTGTGGATGGCAACAAGCGCATCGCCGAATCGCTCTTTCTCTGGTTCCTCGACGCCAATGGGGTCCTTACCGGCAGGACGGGACAAAGCGTATCGGGGACAACGGCCTTGTGGCCCTGACGCTCATGATCGCCGAAAGCAGACCAGAAGAAAAGGACGTAATGATCAAGGTCATTGTGAACCTCATAAACAGAAGGAACTGAACCGTGTCGTTGGCAGATCTACATAAACTGAGACATCCTTGTCCTGCCTTCCGACATGCGGGCAAATCCCACGCGTTGCGTAGAGAATGGGCACAGGGCGTCATCCCCTGCGCCGACAGCAACAAAACAGAAGTTCGTCATTCCGTGTTCAACGAAAGCCGTCAATTGTTCGCCTCAAAATATCGCTTGGATCTCCCCGCCGAAGAAGAACTTCGCACCGAACGTCAACGCCGTCATGTTCTTATGGCAGATGGAGAAACGGAGGCGAGGAATGGGGAGTAAGTGGGTTGAGACCACTATAGGTACGCAGATAACGCTGCAACGTGGATGAGGGGCCGGCGGACTTTCCTTTTACAATTCTGCTTCAGGAACCGCACGATCTAAGCAAGTTTAAAAAGACCATTGAATAGGAGCGAAAAACGCGAATGAATATTAAAGCCGAGAATTTCTCGCCCTCTTCCGAAGGTCCCCGATAGAATGCAGTTTAACATACGTATAACCGGGAATGGCCCGCTAGGGACATGATCCGGTTCGTGCGGCTGGTCGAATTAGATGTCGTTCTCGATAGTGTCCTGTGAGATTATCCTTGTTAACAAAGGTCGACTTGTACGTCGAGGAAAGCTTTGATGCGACAACAAAGGTGTGGCGAAGATAAGCGACTCGGTATTACCGGAATGAAGAGGTTCTTCTCTGGTCGAACCGTTAATAATAAACCTGCAACTCCCTCTGGCGCAATCGCTTCCCGCCATAGTACTTATTTCAACGATCCCGTCGCCAAAACCACCTCGATTGAGCCCGCTCATAACAAACACGCAGCTGACCATCTTCACATCATCGCAAGCCCACTCCACCGGCTTTCGCCACAAGAACTCTCGGGCGAACCCCCAACAAACCCCTATCAAAGGTTTTTTGGCTGTCCCCGTGCAGTATCTACGGCATAAGCTTCGAGCGTATGAGACGAATGACCTTCTCGATTTCCTCTTCCGGCATCCGCTCTGTGTCAATCCCTTCATCGGTCAGATGCGGGCTCAGCGCCGATAGTATGTCCTGCGTCACCCCTCCGTACTGCCCCATAAACGACTGCAGACGTGATGACAGACTGAAGGAAAGCTTTTCCCGGTCGGATAGGGAGAGATAGCTATCGATCACGGAGAGCATGTTTCTCCTGTCATGCGGCAGGCGACCGTTCACATTGAGGAGATTCGAGGCGCTGTCACTCATGATCGTCGTCTCCCCGTCCGTATTCGCTATGATCGTTCTTATCTCGCGCACAACCTGTTCTTCCGGGGCCTCCACGAATTCACCCCTTCGTACCGCTTCGGACAGACCCGTTCCCGGAAAGATCTCGAGAGACCTGAGCCTCACGAAATCCGGCCGTGCCTCCGACAGGACGCGTGCTGTTTCGAGTGCGTGCTCGTTGGACCATGCAGTTCCGCCGAGGCCCGGCATTATGTAGACGGAAGGTGACAGACCCGACCCCCTGGTCTTCCTGCACGCCTCTATGTGCTGGTCCGCTGTCTCGCCCTTGCACATAAATTCCAGGACCCTGTCGCTTCCGCTCTCTATTCCGAAGTGAATGCGATGCAGGCCGCCCTGCGCGAAAGCCTCGAGCTCCCCGGTCTTCTTCTTTGCCGCTGATCGTGTTCGACCGTAAATGGTGAAGCGCGTAATCTCAGGGAAGGCGTCCCTTATGGAGAGGAGGGCCTCCGTGAAGAAGGCGGCGGGCAGAAGGAGCGAGTTGGCGTCCCCGAGGAAGCATGACCCGCTGCCGGTGAGACGCCAGGACAGGAGGTGCAGGATGCTGTCTTCGAGGTTAGGCTTATCCTTGAACCATGAGGAGAACCACCCCATCCTCTCATCGTCGCAGCCGGTCATATCAACGCCTTCGTTTTCAGCCGGTCCTCTCTCGGATGCGACCGCGTCAAGAAGACCTCGCGCTTTCCTGTACGCCTCCTCGAAAGTACCGGCCGTTCCGATACCTTCCTCGCCAAGAAGGCGGTCGAGCATGACCGCTCTTCTCACATCTTCCTTGATCTCGTCGATGCCCCTCCTGCTGAACTTTGCACCCATCTTATAAACAGGGCAGAACATGCAGCGGTTCCATGCGCAGTTCCTCGTTAGCCGGAATATAAGGCTGTTGTTTTCGGTCGGCGGCCTTATCGAACAGATCTCGAAAGGCTGGAGGGAGCGTATATCCATAGAGCGGCACCTGTCATCGATATATTATATAGCCTTTATTGTCTTGGTGCCGCCATACGTGAACCGGGCACCACATTTCTGCACCCATTCCGGCTTGGTGTCATAAACTCCCTGAGGTATTCGATGGCATCCTCCTCGGTGATATTAGCCCTCTGCGCCAATATATTAACCGTCTCATAATTGTCTTTCTCGCCGTCATTCCGGCGAAAGCCGGAATCCATTACGTTCCTGGATGCCGGATCAAGTCCGGTATGACAAGGGTATTATGAGACGGTTAATAAGTGAGACATTTCCAACCGATAGTTTAGACCCTGAAGGGCGTGAAGGAAAGAGCGATCGTGGAAGAGAAGAATTCAGTGATGGCGCACCCCACCGTAGTCCCCCGATCCGGAGGTACCGGAAAAGACAGTGCGCCGGAAATTCACGACAGCGTATAAGCTGGCCGACAAGCGTCTGCCGCCGAATCGCTTTTTCGGTGAAGTAGTGGCTCCGGCTATGGTGCTTTGCCAATCAGTTGCGCAGGCGATGGGAGCATGGAAGCGTCCCAACCTCCGCCGAGCGCCTGGATCAACCCGACACCGGCCGTCATCTGCTGAATTCGGAGACTGACCGCAGTTTGCTGATTGGATAACAATGAGGTTTGCGCGCTAATCACATTCAGGTAAGGATCGATTCCCAATTTGTATCGATCCAGGGCGATTGCGAGGGTTCTTTCCGCCGACTTGACCGCCGTGTCCTGATATTGAATCT
>JBEKJU010000036.1:0-20680 GCA_050011095.1 Syntrophorhabdales bacterium | reverse complement strand
TACCGTCTTCCAGGAGCTTCTGGTAGATCACGGCCCTCACCTGGGGCGTCTCGTAGAGCCTGTCCCTCACGAAGTTAAGCTCCACCGAGCCGTCCGCCGGATAGTTGAGGAGCTTGTAAAAGGCGGGGTTAGCCATCATGATGTCGCCGTTCAACCGGGCGATAAGGAGCGGCGTCGGCGCCTTCTGGAACATCTCCTCGTGCCTTCTCCTCCATTTCTCCGGGTCGTACTCTTCGAGCTTACCCGCGTAGTGCTTCAACTCGGCATGCATCTCACGGTGCTCCACGGCCTTCGAGATGAGGCCGGCCACCTCCTTGATCAGCTCCTCCTCTTCCCTCAGGAATTCGGCGCCATCCCCATACCAGACGCCTACACTTCCCCTCTTTTGGCCGCCTATCACGAGGTCCGAGCTGAACTGGGCGAGGACCTTTTCCCTCGGCATCTCCCTGTTCGCGTAGCGCACGCCATCAAGCTCGATTGACGGGAAGCTGATGTCCGGATATTGGAGCCCCTGCCGGAGGTGTTCACCCGTATTCACGAGCATCCCCTGAAGGTCGTTCTCAGAGCCCGTCTCCAGGGCGATCCGGTAGAGGCATTTAAGCTCTTGTTCCCGTTTTTTCAGGTCCTTTTGGAGTTTTTCCGGGTCCGGAAGATGCTTCATATGCCCTCTCCCTTTGCATTAGTGGTGCGGATACTATATCACATTATGACGTCCCGTGGACACGGGAACATGAGACAGTCGTCAGGTTTCACGAAAGGCCGCAGGGTCGGGCCCTCTGGTCCGGAAGGGAATAAGAGGGGCAGGCAGGGCCGTTTTTTTTGGGTCCACGGCCTCTTTGTCCCTGCCCCTTTTCCACTTTAGGCCATCAGCTTGCTCCGGACCTGCGAGATGAAGTAGTTTTCGCCGGAGAGGAAGTGCCTCTTCTCCCCGCTGGCCGGTGTCACATCGATGTCGAAGACGGCGAACCGTCCCTTGCCGTTCGGCGTCATGAAGGTTTTCGCAAGCAGGTTCTCACCCCAGAAGCCCTCCGGCGCGAGCATGCCATAGGCGGGGAAGGCCTGCGTGATCTCCTTGCCGATATCATCCGTGGACAAAGGCGTCAGGGCGATACCCATTTTTTCCGCGAGGCCCTTTATAATCTCCCAGTTTTCCTTACCGGTCCTTGACGCGAAGACCCTCGGCAGTCTCTGCACCCTGCGGTCAGCCGCGGTAAAGGTCCCTTCCGTTTCGATGGGCAGCGACGCGGGCAAAAAGACATCCGCCTCCATCGCCGTCGCCGTCATGAAGTAATCGACGACGACCATGAACTCCGCGGCGCTCGTCAACTTCAGGTTCGACGTCGCAAAGAGCGGGTCCTCCCCGAAGACGAGGAGGCCTTTGATCCGATCCTTTTCCAGGGCGTCCTTGAGGTTGACGGGTTTGAATATCTCTTCGAGGTTCACACCCCAGAGTTTTCCCAGCCCGGCAATCCGCGCCGCATCGTGTGCCCGGACGTGTCCCGGCAGGTAGGCCGGATCGACGCCCATGTCGAAAAGGCCCTGGGCATTGGCAAAATCCCTGAGAAGAATGATGCCGCTGCCCGGTTTCCCTAGCCGGCCGCTCAGCATCATGAGGTTCCCCAGGGCCCGGAGGTCGTTTTTCGATTTTTCCCACCACGAGTCGATGCCATAGACGACCACCACCCTGGCCTCGCGGTTCGCAAGGAGATCAAAGAGGCTATCGAGCTTATCCCGCCTGACCCCGGTGATCTCCGCGACCAGGCCCGCGTCGAACTGGCCGACATGGGCCTTGAACGCATCAAATCCCTCGGTCCTCTCCTGAATGAAGGAGGCGTCTTCCAGTCCCTTCTCGATGAGGGCCTGGCAGATACCGTTGACGAGGGCCGCGTTCGTGCCGCGCTTCGAGTCTATCCAGAGGTCGGAGAACTTCACGAGGGGGATCTCCGAGGAGGTCACGGTCACGACCTTCGCCCCCTTCTTCAAGGCTGCCTTGATCTTAAGCTCGGCAACAGGGTTTTCCTCCGACGGGTCACTGTTCAGCACGAGTATGACGTCCGCCTCCCGGAGGTCGTCCATGGTCGCCGTGGAGACGGTGAGGCCGAACATATCGTCCAGGGCATTCTGCTCGGTCCCGTTGACCAGGTTCGTGAAGCTTCCGATGTTGTTCGACTTCAGGCCTGCCCGGACGAACTTCTCAAGGAGGTAAAGCTCTTCGTTAGTCAGTTTCGGCGAGGCAAAGGCAGCGACGGATGAGGCGCCCGAGCTTGCGATAACGGCATTGAGCCTGGTTGCGGCATACGTGAGGGCCTCGTCCCACGATGCCTCCTGCCACTGTCCCCTGCGCCTGATCATCGGCGTTAGCACGCGCTTTTCGTCCATCATGTACCTGTAGCCGAAGCGTCCCTTGGCGCAGAGGTACCCCTTGTTGTGGGAGGTCCCATTGACGTTCGACACGGTGAAAAGGTCGTCACCGAAAACGCGGTAGCCGAGGTTGCAGCCGATGGAACAGAAGGTGCAGATCGATTCCTTGTCGTCGAATTTCCACGGTCCCGGCTTGTGGAAGGGCAATTTTTCCATGATGGCGCCGGTGGGGCAGGCGGCGATGCAGTTGCCGCAGGAGATGCAGGTCGTCTGGAGGAGCCGCTTCTCCATGGACGGCTTGACGATGGACTTGAACCCGCGGTAGACGAAGCCGAGGGCGGATATCCGGAGTATCTCCGAACAGGTCCTCACGCAGCGGCCGCAATTGATGCACTTGTTGGGATCGAGCGTGATGAACGGATGGCTCGTGTCCACCTTGTATTTTCTAGTGTCGCCGGCGAACTTCGCGATATCGACGCCGAACTGCGTTGCGTACTTCCTGAGACCGCAGTCGAAATAGGCGAGACAGCCGCACTCCAGGCAGCGCCCCGTCTCGCAGGCGACCTGGGCCTCCGTGAACCCGACCTCGACTTCCACCTGGCTCTTTATCCTCTCCTTCGGTGGAAGCTCGGCCATCTTCTCCTTTTCGATCCGCGCCACATCGGCAAATTCGCTTTCCGGGATCTCGCCGAAGGCGTCCTTGCGGGAGAGGAACTCCTTTACGTCGGCGGCTGTCCTGCCTTCCCGTATGTACTCGTCGATCGCGAGGGCCGCGGCCCTGCCGTGGGCGATCGCATCGATGGCGACCGCCGGCCCGGTCACCGCGTCTCCCCCCGCGAACACACCGGGGATCGAGGTGGCGAACGACGGTCGCTCCACGACGATCGCCTTCTGACGGGTGATCGAAAGACCGCTCTCCTTCCCGGCCTTTCCGAGATCGATATCCTGACCGATTGCGGAGATGACGAACTGGCATGGCAGGTCATACTCGGACCCCTCGACGGGCACCGGGCTCCTCCGGCCGCTCGCATCCGGTGCGCCCAGCTCCATGCGGATGCACCGGAGCGCCTCTAACCTCCCATTCTTCGAAACGATGGAGAGGGGCGCGGAAAGGAAGATCATTTCCACACCTTCCTCGGCGGCGGCATCTACCTCCATCTGGTGGGCGGGCATCTCCTTCATGGTCCTCCTGTAGAGGATGATCACCTTCTCCGCGCCGATCCTGAGAGAGGTCCGGGCCGCATCGACGGCCGTGTTGCCGCCGCCCACCACCACGACGGTGCCGTGTATGCCGGGAGGGTTGTCCGTCTGCATCGCGCGCAGGAAATCGACCCCGCCGATGATGCCTTCCGTTTTCTCTTCATCGGCGATGCCCATGGTCTTTGCCTTTTGCGCGCCAATGGCGAGGAAGATCGCGTCGAACCCCGCATGTTTCAGGGATTCCAGGCTGAAATCCTCACCCCATCGCGCCCCGGTCTTTACCTCCACGCCGAGGTCGGTGATCCATGCGATCTCCCGGTCGAGGAGGGCCTTGGGGAGGCGGTATTCGGGGATGCCGTAGCGCAGCATGCCGCCGCACTTGGGAGAGCCTTCGAATATGGTCGTGCCGTAGCCCTTGAGCGTGAGGAAGTACGCAGCCGTGAGGCCGGCGGGCCCGCCGCCCACGATGGCCACCTTTTTCCCGTTCCTCGGGGGAAGCTCGGGGGTCCACGGGTCGGATATGTCGATATCGGTGGCGTACCGCTTCAGATAGTCGATGCCCACCCTGTCGTCCACGAGGTTCCGCCGACAGGCGGTCTCGCATTCGCGCACGCAGACGCGTCCACAGACGAGGGGCAGGGGGTTCACCTCCTTGATGAGCCTCACAGCGTCCCTGTGCCGCCCGACCGACATGAGGGCGATATAGCCCTGTACGTCGACCCCGGCGGGGCAGGTCTGGGTGCAGGGGCCCAGGCAATCCGCGTAGTGGTTGGAGAGGAGCAGTTCGAGGGCCGTTTTCCTGGACTCCCTGATTCTCTCGTTGTCCGTATGGATGGCCATGCCGGGCGCAACCGGGCTCGAACAGGAGGGGACGAGCTTTTCGAGGCCCTCGATCTCGACCACGCAGAGGTAGCAGGAGCCGTAGGGGGGGAGCTTCGGGTCGTGGCAGAGGGTCGGAATGGTGTCTACATCATGTCTCCGGACGACATCGAGTATCATGTCGCCGGGATTGGCCGCGTATTCCTTGTCGTTAATCTTTATTTTCAGTTGATCTGTCATGGTTGATCTCCCCGTTAGTCTTTGATCACTGCGTCGAATTTGCAGGTGTCGAAACATTTGCCGCACTTGATACAGACCACCGGATCGATCACGTGGGCCTTCTTCTTTTCGCCGCTGATGGCCTCAACGGGACAAGCCTTGGCGCAGGCCATGCAGCCCTTGCAGGCGTCTTCCTTCACGCTATACGTCAGAAGCGCCGGACAGCAATGGGCGGGGCACTTCTTGTCGTGGATGTGGGCTTCGTATTCCTCCGGGAAATACTTGAGGGTGGTGAGCACGGGATTGGGCGCCGTCTGACCGAGGCCGCAGATCGTGTTGTTCCTGATCTGGTAGGCGAGGTGCTGGAGCAGGGCCACATCGCCCTCCTGCCCGTTCCCGTCCGTGATCCGTTCCAGGATTTCGAGCATTCGCTTCGTCCCCACGCGGCAGAACGTGCACTTCCCACAGGACTCCTCCTGGGTAAAGTGCAGAAAGAATTTTGCCATTTCGACCATGCAGGTCGTCTCATCCATGACCACGAGGCCGCCCGAGCCCATGATCGCCCCTGTCTTGTTGATCTGCTGGTAATCGATCTGGAGATCGCCCATCGATGCGGGGATGCATCCGCCGGACGGTCCTCCCATCTGCACCGCCTTGAATTTCTTGCCTTCCTTTATGCCGCCGCCTATCTCGTAGACGATCTCGTTGATCGTGATGCCCATGGGCACCTCGGCCAGGCCGCCCCGCTGGATCTTGCCCGCGAGGGCGAAGACCTTCGAGCCCTTGCTGTTCTCGGTCCCCATGGAGGAGAACGCCTCGGCCCCGTTCATGATGATCCACGACACGTTCGCGTAGGTCTCCACGTTGTTGATATTGGTGGGCCTGCCCCACAGTCCGCTATTGGCGGGGAAGGGCGGCCTGAAGCGGGGCATTCCCCTTTTGCCTTCGATTGAGGCGATGAGGGCGGTCTCCTCTCCG
Organism: Syntrophorhabdales bacterium; assembly: GCA_050011095.1. Classification (GTDB taxonomy): domain Bacteria; phylum Desulfobacterota; class Syntrophorhabdia; order Syntrophorhabdales; family WCHB1-27; genus JBEKJU01. The sequence continues at coordinate 15,103 of JBEKJU010000036.1, read as the reverse complement.
CAGACGAACGCGCCGGCCCCTTCCTTTATCTTTATGAAAAAGCTCATGTCCGATCCGAAGATGTTCGGTCCCAGGAACCCCCTGGCCAGAAGCTGCCTGATGGCGTCCCTGAGCCTCTGGACCGCCTTCGGATACTCGGCCCGGACGTAGATGTAACCTTCGGAGGCGCCTATGGCGTAGGCGCATATCATCATGCCTTCGAGCACGGCATGGGGGTCGCCCTCGAGGGTGCTCCGGTCCATGAACGCGCCGGGGTCGCCTTCGTCCGCGTTGCAGATGATATACTTGAGATCGCCGGCGGCCTGCCGGCAGAAGCGCCATTTTACGCCGGTGAGGAAACCGCCGCCCCCTCTGCCCCGGAGGCCCGACGCGGTGATGGTCTCTATGACCTGCTCGGGTGTCTGCTCCTTCAGGACCTTGCGGATGGCCTCGTAGCCGCCCACGGCCATGTATTCTTCTATGGAATTGGGGTCTATGACCCCGCAGTTCCTGAGCACGATCCTTCGCTGTTTCTTGAAAAAGAGGTCATCCTCGGACGGCTTGATGCTCTGGACGATCCATTCGTCGATAGGCGTTCCGCCCTGGACGTGCTCGTTCACGATCCTCTGGGCCTTCTCGGGCGTCACCTCGCCATACACGTACGAATTCCGGTCCTCGTCGATCACCTCCACAAGGGGCTCGCGGTAGCACATGCCGTTGCAGCCCGTCTCTTTCACAATCGCCTGAATATTCTTTTGCTCGATCTCGTGTTTTATGGCCTCATACGTCTTGTCGCCGCCGGCTGAGACGCCGCATGTCCCAAGTCCTATCCTGATCGTTTTCATCCCTCGCTCTCCTCGTTCTTTGTTCTGTTACCGGCCGCCCCCGCCCGGAGGCACCCGGAAGCCGCGCCCTTAAAGCGCCTCATGCGCGCCCGGCCACCCCTCACCCGAGGGAATGGCCCGGAAAATTCCCGGCCCTGGCTATTCCTGTGAGCGCTCCCTGTACTCCTTGAGCAGCTGTTTTACCTTCTTGGGCGTCAGACGCCCGTGGGTTTCGTCGTTTATCATCACGACAGGCGAGAGCGAACAGCAGCCAAGGCAGGCGACCTTCTGCAGGGTGAACATACCGTCGTCCGTCGTCTCGTCGTTTGTGACCTTCAGCTCACCCTCGATGGTCTTTATGATGGTGGATGACGCGTTGACATGGCACGCGGTGCCGTCGCATATCTTGATGATGTTCCTGCCCATGGGCTTCAGGCGGAACTGGGAGTAAAAGGTGATGACGCCGTAAATATCGGCGGCCGGGATCCCCACGATCTGGCTGATAAGGTCGATCGCCGATTCAGGGATGTAGCCGTAGGTCTCCTGGGCCGACTGAAGCAGGGGTATGAGCGCCCCCATTTCACCCTGGTATTTCCAGAGTTCCACCTTGAAGTTCGAAAAACCGCTCCTCATTTTTTCTTGCTTTGATTCGTCCACTTGCACCATGTGATGTTCTCCTCTGATCATAATAATAGCATACCGGTTCGCGCCCCCTCAACAGGACCTTTATCCCCACACGGAAGCACCCCCTTGTCAGGTTCCCGTTCCTGAAAGGGGGTATGCTGTCCGGGTGGGGTGGCCCCGGAAAGAGAGAACCGATCGTCCGGGGTCACATGCCGTTTGGGAGAGGCCGGCAATCTCGATCACGCCTCGAAGAGTGTGATTATCGGATATTCCTTGATCCGCAGCACACCGTCTATCGTCTTGAACTTGTTCCGGATCATGTTCTCGATCTCGCTGAAGCTCGTTCCCTTCATGAGCAGGACGACATTGAACATCCCGTTCGTGCAGTCGCAGTTGACCACCTGGTCGTTGAAATAGAGGGTGGGATAGATGGCCTCCATCTTTTCCTTTTCGACCTCGAGCATGACGTAGGACGAGACCCTCGTCCGCGGCGTCTGGGTGACGGCGACCGTATTCTCGCCCTTGTCCCTGCCGAGCGCCCTGTCCACGGAGCCCATGATGTTGATTACGTTCTCGCCGAACGTGGGCGTGTCCACGGAAAGGAGAGACACCTCGGTCACGCCGTCCATGGTCTTGAGATCCTTCTCCATCACCTCGTTGATGTCATCGAACGTGGGCGCCTGAAGCAGGAGGATCAGGTCGTAATCGCCCCTGATGGCATCACAGTAGAGGACGTTCTGATGGAAGTAGAGCTTGCGATAGGTGTTCAGGAGCTTCTGTGCGTTGTCGACCGATACGAGCACATAGGCGCTCGCCGATTGCCCTGCCGCCGCCGGTTCCGTGGGCGGCGCCTCCACCGGGACTTCCTCTGCCTTGGGGGGCTCCATCTCCTCCAGCACCTTTGCCAGGTCTTCCATGGTGAAGGGCTTTTCCAGATAGGCGTCCGCGGTCCTCGCCTCTTCGGCGACCGTCTCGCTCCCGTAGCCCGTGATAATGATGACGGGGAGCTGCGGGTAAGTGAACTTGATTACCTTGAGCAGCTTCAGCCCGTCGATGTCGGGCAGCTTGATGTCCACTATCGCGCAGTCGAGGGGTATCCTTTTCTTCTTGAAGGTCTCCAGGGTCTGGAGCGCCTTCATGCCGTTCTCGCACGGTTCGGTCTGATAACCTTTCTGCATGAGTCCTATTGAAACGCTTCTTCTCAGCGATGCTTCGTCATCGATTAGCAAGACTTTCTTTTCCATGATATCCGCTCCTTTCCGGTTTTTTTGTCTGACATCCATACATCATGCAATAGCGATGCCACAAACTAAACTGGCGACATTACGCTGACTTAGGCCGCTACCGCGTGATTTTGAAGGGTAGGGCAGTGATAATAAAATTAGCGGATACGGCTAAAAACCCAATGTGGACGCCATAATAGACGCTGTTAATATTCTTCTCGCTTATCAACATTTTGGATACGATTGGCCCGTGGGCGTTTTCTACTGTTAAATTTTTTTATAGCAGAAAGTTTTACGGATAGAACCTGCGTCCGGCCTTATACCGAGGGACCTGACCGAGGGTATGACGGGATAACGCCTTTTGGCCATACCATGGCACGGCAGTGTATCTTTTAAGAGACATACTAAGGTCCGCAACCGGGGACTTTTCGGGTCAACCCATGAGGAAGAAGGGTTTAAGGGAGCTATCGAGCCAGGAGAGGAGGGCGACGAGGTCGGCCTCCGCGACGGCCACGCATCCCGAGGTCGGCACATTGCGCCCCTTCCATGCGTGGAAAAAGATGGCGCTTCCGTGGCCTTTCACGACAGGGTCCCTGTTATAGCCGATCACTGCGCCGCGCCTGTAGAGGCCGTCGTCCCTCTTCATCTCCTCCCAGGAGGATGCAGCGGTCAGTGCCCTCTTCGTCCAGGTGTTGTAATCGGCCGATTCAGGGTCGTCGACCCATACGTCGTCATCGTAGATCCGCCGGTAGACGAGCCCCGTCGCGGTCTCCGCCGTGTATCCGAAGGCGTGCTCGACGGGGAATGTGCCTGAAGGGGTCTTTCCATCCCCCTCCCTCTTTTGACCGGGGCGCGCAAAACCGTTCCGGCCGATAACCGCCATGAAAGGCCCGAGGACGGCCCTCAAGGACCCCCCTTCGCGGTCCATGGCCCGCAAATTCGCGGACCAGACCGGTCCGCCCGCGGCCGGCCGGATGATTAGGGCCTGGCTGCTCTCCGGAGGAAGGGCGCAAGAAGCGTCTCTTTCGTCAGGCGGGCTCATCGGCCTTGGTCACCACGGTTACACCCCCGTCCATTTCCTCCCTGTCCGATCCCGTCATCAGCCGGCTGTGCTGGCTCAATAACCAGATCTCCGGGATGATCCGGGAGATGATCCGTCCATTCTGGAAGACCCGAACAACGGAGCTTTCCGATACGACGACCGCGACCGCCCGCGTCCTCTTCGTGATGGACGCGGCTGCCAGGTGGCGGCTCCCAAGCCCCAGGGGCAGGTCGATATCCTCGACCGAGGCCTCGATGTAGCGGCACGCGCTCACGCAGACGCCGTCGTCGGAGACGATGAATCCCCCGTCGAGCAGGGCGAGTTCCTTTATTGTTTCCCGCATGTTCGGATCGTCCACGCATTTTGCGCTGTCCGGGTGGCCGAAAAGGGGGTCGAGTATCAATGGCCTCGAATGCTTGAGCACGTTCTCTGAATCGGAGACGACGAAGAGGGTCCCCACCTTTCGCCCCTCCCTGCCCTCCCGGGCGATCTCGATGGCGAGCCATATGACCTTCTCAAGGGTGGCCTTGTTGACGCGCTCTATCTGGTCCATGATGTTTTTCAAAAGCCGGTGCGGCATCTTCCCCCCCCTCAATTCTAATGCCAAGGGGAAAAGATTGCCACTGCTATTATAAGGCGCGGGGAAGGGGCATCGACCTATTGTCCGGCGAGGTTCACTATGGTAGATAGATGGGGACGGGAAGGGTTTGGAAAAGGGTTTTTTTGAGGAAAGGGGAGGAGCGCTTTGACGGACCTCAACCACTACTACGGGATGCTCGACCGGGCCGTGGCGGAGAAATACCTCCACAGCATGGGGGCGGCCCTCTATGACGCGGGCAGGTTCGATGAGGCCGTATCGTTTTTTGAGGAGGCCCTCTTACTCGACGATCGGCCCTACACGCGCTGCCACCTCGGCCTCTGTTTCAAGGGGAAAAACGACCTTGATCGGGCGTGCGCCGAGATGACGAGGGCGATAGAGCTTCTTCCGGAAGCGGAATATTACCACAGGCGGAGCGGTCTGTGGCGCATGAGGGGAGACCGGGCGCGGGCCGACGCGGATTACGAAGAGGCGGTCCGGCTCGATCCGAACTACCGCCGGATAGAGCGGATAAGGGCGGGCGCGCGGCTCCTGGGGAGGGCGATAGAAGACGTCTCGCCGGAGGAGCGGTCGTGCATCGTGCCGTGCCCGGCCTACTGTTGCCATTTCAGCCACGAGCCGGTGGTCCACGGCGTCTACATCGGTCCCTGGAAACTTCGGGCCATACGCGGATTATTGGGGGAAAAGGGTCTCGATGAGGGAGCGTTCTTCAAGAGGATGGTCGTCAGGGAAGAAGAGCGGTACGCGCGGTTGATCCCTCCCGATGTCGTCGTCAAGGAAAAGGGGCGGGGCGTCGTCTTCTTTCCGAATCGGGGCAGGAGGCCCCTGGGAAGACGCCTCCTTCACGACCTGCCTCAAGGGCAGGAGTACGTTCCCCTCGCCTGGATCACAAAAGGGGCGAGGCCGTGCGCTTTTCTCGAAGGGGGAAGGTGCGTCATCCACGATTCAGGCGACGAGCCCGCCCTGTGTGCCTGTAAGGAGTTCTTCTGCCTGACGGGCCTTGTCTTTTTTGCCCTCGCCCGCATGGGCCTGGCGAGGCGGGCGGATATAGAGACAAAGGGCATGGGCGAGCTGAACAGGATTGCCGTCGAGGCCCTCCTCGTGGTTTCGGAGCGGCATTGTCGCGGGGAAGGTACTGCGGCCATGAAGGGGAAGATATATAATATGATGAGATATGGCGTGGAAAAGACCACCCCTTGAAAGGAAGGGGTATAATCACAGGGCCGGAACGGAAAGATGAGCATTCCCGGGGCGATCATAGCCGGTCTCGTGGCGACCCTTATTTTGTACGTCCTCACGAGACTGACGACCATGAACCGGATGGGCATGGAGCGGTATTTGAGCACCATGTTCTTTGCAAGGGCTAACGCCACGCTGGGCTTCACACTCCTCTTTGTCGCCGGCGGCATCTTCGGGTTGATCTACGCGTACCTCTGGTCAATGGGGATCGGCTGGCCGGACTATCTCTACGGCCTCATCAATGGTGTCGTCCAATGGCTGGCGGTGGGTCTCGCGATTGGCCTCCTGCCCCTTGTCCATCGCGGTATCCGCTCAGGCGACGTTCCCCCTCCCGGCTTCTATATGACGAACCTCCTCGGAAAGTGGGCCTTCCTCGCCGGGCTCGTCAACCACGCCATCTTCGGACTTGCCATAGCGTTCGTCTACCAGTTTTTCAGAGGCCGCTACGGGTAACATTGAATTGCCCCCGAGACAATTCTCTTGACTCGGGAGGCGGATGCGTGGTAGAGAATAGTCATGAACGTTTTACCGTGCCGCGCAAGCCTTATGTCGAATATATGGTGGCGGGGTAGCTAAAAGGCTATCCCTTTGATGTGGCCGTTCAGGCGCCGGGGTAGCCAATCCCCGGGCTTGGGCGGCCTTTTTTTCGCAGCCGCTTTAAGAGCCCCGGTTCTTAAGGCGGCTTTTTTTGTTGCAGGAGGTCACATGTACCCGCCCTTGAAGGAATTTAAGAAGCTGTGGAAGGAATTTGACAGGATAACGGCCTATAAGGAGATGGGGGGCGACATGGACACGCCCGTGTCCATGCTCGCGAAGTTCCTGTCCTTCGAGAGGGTGATCCTTCTCGAAAGCGCCGAACAGGACAAGACGTACAGCAGGTTCTCCTTCCTTGCCTTTACGACCGGCCGCAAGCTTGTCCTGAAGGAGGACGGCCTCTATGAGGACGGAGAACACGTGGGGCCGCTCTCGTTGCTCGGCGGGCTCCTCTCACCGGTCAGGACAGCCCCGCATGAGGGGTTCGGGGCGTTCTCGGGGGGGTATGTCGGCTACCTCAACTTCGAGTTCGTGGGGGAATGCGGCATCCTGAAAAAAGGCCTCTCGAAGCAAAACCCGGTGCTCGGGGTTCTCTACCCGGTCGAGCGGTTCTGCGTCTACGACAATTATACGAACAAGCTTTATCTCGCCATATCGAGGGCCACGGACGCATCGGATGCGGAGGACGTCTTTAGGGAGATCGCCCGCGAGCTGGACAGGACGGAGGAACAGATAGGGACGCTCACCCCGGTGCGGGGACCGGGGCGTCAGCCTGTGATGAAGAGGACCATCCCCAGGGGACTTTTCATCGACAAGGCGCGCCGGACGAGGGACATGATCGCCGAAGGCGAGGCGATACAGATCGTTCTCTCCGATTTTCTCGAAGCCGACGATATGGACCCCTTCGAGTTTTACAGAAACCTGAGAAAGATCAACCCCTCTCCCTACATGTACTTTCTCAAGGACGACGATGCCTGCATGGTGGGGTCGAGCCCGGAGATCCACCTCCGGATACGGGACCGGGTGGCGACGTTGAAGCCCATCGCGGGCACGAAGCCCCGGCCGGGCAACGGGGACCTGGACGAGGTGGTGCGGGCGCTCGCCGCCGACGAAAAGGAGAGGGCCGAGCACCTGATGCTCGTCGACTTGGCGAGGAACGATCTTTCGCGAATCTGCAAGGTCGGGACCGTCGAGGTGAGAAGCTTCATGCAGCCCGAGGTCTATTCCCACGTGGTGCACCTCGTCTCCGAGGTGCAGGGCCTGCTCGCGGACGGGGTCGACGTGATCGAGGCGCTGAAGCAGACCTTCCCCGCGGGCACCGTGAGCGGGGCCCCGAAGGTGAGGGCCATCGAGGTGATCGACGACATGGAGGACCACGTGAGGGGTCCCTATGCGGGCTGCGTGGGCTACATCGGCTTCAACGGCAATCTCGACATGGCGATCACGATCAGGACGGCCCTTTTCGCGGGGACGAAAGCGCGGCTCCAGGCAGGGGCCGGCATCGTCTTCGACAGCGTGCCCGAAAGGGAGTACGACGAGGTGATGAACAAGCTTCTCGTCCTCATGAAATCAGGAGGTCTCGCATGATAGCCCTCATCGACAACTACGATTCCTTCACGTTCAACATCTACGACTACCTGGCGCGCTACGGCGACGTGCGCGTCTTCAGGAACACGGAGGCCCTCGACGCGGTGACGGCGTGCGACCCGGAGGGCATCGTGATCTCGCCGGGTCCGTCCCATCCGGCCCACTCCCTTTTGAGCCTGAGCGCGCTCGACCACTACAAGGGCCGCATACCCATCCTCGGCATATGTCTCGGCATGCAGGCGATAGGCCTCTATTTCGGAAGGCCCGTGAGGAGGGCGAGGAGCGTAATGCACGGCAAGGTGGACCCCATGGAGCACTACGGGGGAGCCCTGTTCGCGGGCATCGGCCAGGAGTTCCGGGCGGTGAGGTACCACTCGCTTGTCGTGGAGTGCGATGAGGGGGACCTCCATATCTGCGCCGTGTCGAAAAGCGACGGTGAAGTCATGGCGATAGAGCACCGGCAAGCCCGGATCTTCGGTCTTCAGTTCCATCCCGAATCCTATGCGACCCCCGACGGGATGCGGTTCATAAGAAACTTCATGGAGGTGTGTCATGGAAGGCACTGAAAAACTGAAAAAGGGCGAGAGCCTCACTTACGAGGAAGCGCTGGCGCTCTTCGACGCGATGTTCGACGGCTTCATGGACGAGGCCGAGATCGAGGACGTCCTCCTCCTGCTTACGGAAAAGGGGGAGACGGAAGAGGAGATCGCGGGGGCCGCCACGTCGCTACTCGCCCGCTCCATCCGGCTCCCGCACACCTTCGAGAGGCTCCTCGACACGTGCGGCACGGGCGGCGATAATAGCGGCACCTTCAACATCTCCACCACGTCGGCCATCGTATGCAGTCTCTTTATTCCCGTGGCCAAGCACGGTAACAGGGCGGTCAGTTCGAGGTCCGGTTCGGCGGACGTGCTCGAAGCGCTCCGGATCCCCATCGACCTGGACGCGCAGGGGGCCTCCAGATTCCTGAAGGAGAAGAATTTCGTCTTCATCTTCGCGCAGAAATTCCTGCCTGCCATGCGGTTCGTCATGGGCGTGAGGAAGAGGATAGGCAGGAAGACCCTCTTCAACCTTCTTGGACCCCTGTGCAACCCGGCCCGCCCGGATACCCAGATGATCGGCATCTTCAAGAAGGAGGCCATGTCGACGTACCTGGGCGCCCTCGAGATACTCGGCATCCCGAACGTCATGCTCGTGTCGAGCGATGACGGGCTCGACGAGATCAGCCTGTCGGCGCCGACGGTCTGCTTTCACAAGCGCGGCCCGTCGGTGAGGCGCTTCGAGTTCGATCCGAGGGACTTCGGGATCCATGCCGACATGCAGGCGATCAAGGGGTACGAGCCGGTCACGAACGCCCGCATCATGAAGGAGACGCTCCTCGGCCGCCATCCCGACCTCGTCAACGTAGTGGCCATCAACGCGGCCTTTGCGCTCATGGCGGCGGATGTGGAGGAGGGGCCGGCCAGGGCGTTCCTCCTCGCGAGGGAGGCCATCCTGAGTGGAAAGGCCTACGAGAGGCTGATGGAGCTTGCGTCATGATCTCCGGGATACTAGCGACAAAGAGGCAGGAGGTGGAGGAACTCGGGAAGGTTCCGGCCGGTGGGAGGAAAAAGCCCATCATCCCCCTTGTGCTGGCGGGCCGGAGGAATATCATCGCGGAGCTGAAGAGGAAGTCCCCGTCGGCGGGCTTCATCGGTGAGATCGACAGGCAGAGGATCATCGCCTATTCCCGGCATGCCTCGGCCATAAGCGTGCTCACCGACAGGACCTACTTCGGGGGGAGTCTTGAATTCCTCCGCGAGGTGGCCGACCAGACTGACCTCCCCGTCCTCTGCAAGGACTTCATCATCGACCCCCGGCAGATCGACCATGCCCATGCGGCGGGGGCGGACCTCGTGCTCCTCATCGCGAGAATCCTGGGGAGGGATAGGCTCGAATCCCTCTATCGTCATGCAGCGACGCTCGGCCTTGCCTGTCTCGTCGAGCTTCACGACGGGGACGATCTCGCGACGCTCGGGACGCTTGACGCGCCCATCCTGGGGGTCAACGCGCGGGACCTCGACACGCTGAGGATCGATCTCGACGCCGCGGCCCGCCTGCTTTCGCGCATCCCATCACCCGTGAGGGTCGCGGAAAGCGGGATAAGATCGGGAAAGGACATGGAGCGCCTCCGGGACGCGAACGCCTTTCTTATCGGCGAAACCCTGATGAGATCGGCCGACGTGGAAGGGACGTTCAAGGAGCTGCTTTATGGTGCGGATCAAGTTCTGCGGGATGACGAACCTCGATGATTGCAGGAGGGCCGCTGACCTCCCGGTGGATTTCGCCGGCTTTGTCTTCTACAGGGGGAGCAAGCGGGCGGTCACGCCCCTCACGGCAAGGCGGATCATCGAGGGACTCGACGGAAAGGTGCGGACCGTAGGCGTCTTCGTGGAAGAGACCGACCGCGAGATGGAGGAGATCGTCGGCTACTGCGGCCTCGATTTCGCGCAGGTCTATCGGGAATCGGCGCTCCCCAACACGATCCGGGTAGTGCGCGTGGGCGCGCGACCCCCCCGGATACCCTCTCGGGGCCTCATACTCTTCGACAGTGATACGGCAGGCTTGGGCGGCTCGGGCACATCCTTCGACCCCGGTCTTTTACGCGGCTGCGATGCCCTCGGCCGCGCGTTTGTCGCGGGGGGTATCGGTGAGGGCAACGTTGAGGATGTCCTCCTCCGCTTGAGGCCCTTCGGCGTCGATCTCGTCAGCTCGATAGAAGCGGCGCCCGGAAGGAAAGACCATAAGAAAATGGAGAGATTCGTCGAGAAGGTGAGGGGCCTGGCGATATGAGCCCTAGGCCTCGCCGATCGAGCGATAGAGCTTTCTCCGGCTGATGCCCAAAAGGCGGGCGGCCTTACTCTTGTTTCCCCCCACGGAGTCCAGGATCTGCTGCACGTAATCCTTCTGCATCTTTGAGAGGAGGCCTATTCCCCCAGGTCCCGGTAGTGACACGACCTCGTCTTTGTGGCGTCCCCGGGTGATGCCGGGAGGGAAATCGCCGACCCTTATCTCGTCCCTGTCGGCGGAGATCAGGACGACCCTTTCCAGGATGTTCGCGAGTTCCCTCACGTTCCCCGGCCAGGGATAGTCCATGAGAAGGTCCATCACCTCTCGGGGGACCCGTTTCCTGCCCGCCCCCCTCGCCAATTTCGTGAGGAAGTAGTCCACGAGGAGGGGGATATCCTTCTTCCGCTCGGTCAGAGGAGGCACGACGATGGTGAAGCCGTTCAACCGGTAGAAGAGGTCCTTCCGGAATCTCTTCTCGTCCACCTCTTTTTCGAGCTGCTTGTTCGTGGCGAATATGAAGCGCACATCGACTTTCGTCTCCTGCGTGTCCCCGAGCCTCCTGAAGGCCCCCGTCTCAAGGACGCGCAGCAATTTCGCCTGGATGCCGGAGGGGAGGTCCCCTACCTCGTCCATGAAGAAGGTCCCCTTGTCCGCTATTTTCAAAAGGCCTATCTTGTCGCTACTCGCGCTCGTGAAGGCCCCCTTCCTGTGGCCGAAGAGCTCGCTCTCGACCATGCCCTCCTGGAGGGCGCTCGAATTGATGACGACGAAGGGGTTCGCCGAGCGGGCGCTCAGCCTGTGTATGGCCCGCGCTACCAGCTCCTTGCCGGTGCCCGTCTCCCCGAGGATCAAAACAGGCGTATTGGAGGCGGCGACCGTGGAGATGAGCGTCCTCACCTCCCCTATCGCCCTGCTTTCGCCGATAAAGGAGTCACGCGTATCCACGCGGTGGAGATGCTCCTCAAGGAGCATGGTTCTCTCCTTCAGCAACCTCTTCTCGTTGACCCTGTCCGTGGTCTCCTTCACGATGCAGAGCAACCCCTCCGTCTGCCCGTCCTTGCCTTTCAGCGGGACGCCGTTGAAGTCGATAAAGTGGGGCCTGTCGCCCCTGTACGTAGTGAAGGGGAAATCCTGCAACTGGAACGGCTCGCCCTTCAGTCCCCTTTCGATGTGGGCCGCAAGGCCGGACTCCCTAGTGTAGCGGTTCTTGAGCCAGTTGAATCCGATGAGCCTCTTTTCGGCCTCGGACCCCAGTCCCGAGAGGGTGGCGAGGGCGGGGTTGACGCTCGTGAACGTGCCTTTCCCGTCGATGGTAAAGATGGCGATCGGCGCGTTCTCTATGATAGCCGCATTGAAGTCGTTGAGCCGCGCAAGCTCCATCGCCGCCTTCTTCTGGTCGGTGATGTTCTGTACCGTCTCGACCACATACGAGAAGTCCGCGCCCGGCTCCCGCATCAGGGGTGTCGCGGTGAGGAGGTAATAGAGGGTCTCACCACCCTTCGCCTCTACCGTCAATTCGAGGCGCTGGGTCTTCCCGCTCGCGAAGGTCCTGAGGACCGGACAGTTCTCGCACGGATGGTCTTTTTTGGGGATTTCCTCGTAGCACCGCTTTTCGCTCTCGGGGGAAAACTCCTCTTTACGCAACCATCGGGATGCCCTCGTGTTGAGCCACTGGATCGAGAGATTCCGGTCCAGAACATAAATCCCGACATCCACGGAGTCAACGATGGACTGGAGAATGCTCAGGCCTGTGTAAAGACTGAAATCCGTATCAACCTTCCTTTACGTTCGTTCATGGTGTCGTGACGTCGCGCGGGGAACTTGCCCCCGGAACGCGGGACGGGGGCGTGGAATCCGGAATGATGCATGAAGCGGAACCATAATATTAGCAGATAAATTATACATGATCCGCCCGCGGAACTCAAGAAGGGGGTAGGGCGGACTAAAGGAAAGAACGGCCCGGATTTTCGCGCGGGGGAATCCGGGCTATAGATGAATGAACGGCGGGGAGGCTGCCCGGACGCGCTATTTCGGGGCCTTCCCGTAGCGCGCGCGCAGTTCCGGCTTCATGACCTTGCCGATAGAGTTACGGGGCAGTTCCGGCTCGAAGAAGACCGATTTCGGGACCTTGTATCCGGCGATCTTCCCCTTGCAGAACGTGATGATATCCTCCGCCGTAGGGTTCTTCCCGGCCTCGGGGACCACCACGGCCGCGATGGCCTCCCCCCATACGGCATGGGGGATGCCGATGACGGAGGATTCCCTCACGTCCCGATGGGAGTCGATGACGCGCTCGATCTCCACGGGATAGACGTTTTCGCCGCCCGTGATTATCATATCCTTCTTGCGGTCGATCACATAGATGAAGCCCTTTTCGTCGATGGAGCAGATGTCTCCCGTATAGAACCATCCGTTCCTGAAGGCCTTCTTCGTCTGCTCGGGCTTCTTCCAGTATCCCCGCCCCAGCCCGAGGCCCCTGGCCCTCATCTCACCCGTGCCGACGGTGATCACCCTGTCGTTGTCGTCGACGATCTGGACCTCCATGTCATAGCCGGCCCTGCCGCAGGAGGCAAGGACGTTCTCGTTCCCCCTCGCAAGTTCCTCTCCTATCGCCTTTTTCGACAGCCAGGTCGTGGTGCCCGTCGTCTCGGTGGTCCCATGATGTTCATGGAGGATATTCCCGAAGGTATCGATAAACTGTTTGTATACGGCCGGGACAATGCCGGCCCCGGCGAACCAGAGCTTCGTCATGGACGAATAATCGAGGTGTTTGATCTTGTCATAGGCATCCAGGATCATCCGGACCATGGGGGTGGCGAGCATCCCCGCAACGAGGCGTTCCTCCTGGGCTGCCTCGAAGAGGTTCACCACATCGAACCGTTGGAAGAGGATACCCGTGGTCCCGACGTACAGGGGCCCGCAAAACGATGTCACCGCCGTCGCGTGGTACATGGGGCAGACGGTGAAGCCGATATCGCTATCCGTGATATCATGGTGGAGGCAGGAGGCCCTCGCGTCGTGGTAATGGTTCAGGTGGGTCTGGACGACGCCCTTAGGCAGCCCTGTCGTGCCGCTCGTGTACATGAAGAAGCAGGGATGGTCTTCTTCGATCTCCGCCTCGACCTCAAGGGCCGATGCGGCCTCGGCCAGCGCCTCGTAGTGGTGCCACCCCGCGGGCGTCCGGTCCCTCTCCCCTATATAGATCCACTCCCTTATGGTGGGCACCGCCGCCTTTATAGCCCCGGCCAGCGGGAGGTACTGATCCTGCACAAAGAGCGCGACCGTCCCGGAATCGTTGAGCACGGCTATGATCTCGGGGAGGGCCAGCCTGAAGTTGACCGGCACGAACGTGAAGCCCCCGCTCGGTATGGCGCAGTATAATTCCCCGTACTCGAAGCTGTTCTGGCTCAGGACCGCCACCCTGTCGCCCTGCGTGAAGCCGAGACCGTACAGGGCATTTCCCATTCTGTTGGACCTGTCCCACAACTCCCTGAACGTACACCTCCTGCCTGTCTCGTATTCCTTGAAGGCGATCTTGTCAGGGCGAAGTTCGGCATTTCTCCTGACCAACGTTCTTATAGTGCAAAAAGTCTTCTTGTCACCCATGGTGAATTTCCCCCTCTGTCTGTCATCGTTGGCAGGCCTTTGCCGCCTCAATCCGCCCCGGTCTTCCTCTGCCTTAAGCGACTCCGGGACTTCCGGTCCATGGTTCATTACATAGCAAGTATGATGCCAATCCGCAATGGGCGACCTGCCCACCCGGATCGGCGCGGGTCCGTGCATGTGTGGTGCGGCGCGGGCGTGCACAGGGTGGTTCAAAACGGCACAATTGTATACACGGCGCACACCACGTTGTATACATATGTCGGGCCGCGTTAATCCTCGTAAGCCGCTTTTTAGATGACCGTGGCGGGGACAGAGGGTGTGCGCGGGGGTGGTTCAAAAGGGAACAATTTGACAATGGAATGCGCCTTGAGGCCGGATAAAGGCGACATCCAGGCCGGAGCAGGGCGTCATGGGTCATCCGGACGGGGTTCTCCAGTTGTGGTACGCCTATTGCATATGTATACAATGAGTGAAGGAACAGATAGGTGAAAAAGGTGGGATGGCGAAGGAGCCATGGGCGTATAATTGCTATACAAGGAGACGAATGATGGATAAATATGAATGGTGGACGGAAGAGCAGAAACAGTTTGCGGACGAGGTAGAGGACTTTGCGGCAAGCGTGATGCCCAGGGACGCCGAGACCCGCTGGACCAGGGAGTTTCCCTGGGATGTCTTCGAGAAGATAGGCGAGAGGCACTATACAGGGGCGGCGATCCCCAAGGAGTACGGTGGCCTCGGCCTGGGTTGTACGGGCGCGTGCATCGTCACCGAGGCGTTCGGCGGCATGCCCGGCATCACGAGGATCTTCGGGGGCAACATGCTGGGCGGCCTCCATCAGGTGCTTAGCCACGGCACGGAGGAGCAGAAAAGGAAGATCCTTCCCCGCATCGTGAACGGGGAGATAGGGGCGATCGTCATCACCGAGCCCGTGGTCGGGACCGATGCGGCCGCCATAGCCGTGGAGGCGAAGAAGACAGACGGCGTCTATGTCCTGAACGGGAAGAAGAGGTTCATCGTC
>JBEKJU010000035.1:9444-30176 GCA_050011095.1 Syntrophorhabdales bacterium | reverse complement strand
TATCGAGACAGCTCGGCCATGACCTCGCTGCTCGGCGTGCCGGGGTAGGCACAGCCGACCGTTACCCCGGCCTCCCAGGCACCCCGAGCGATTGCCTCGTTACCCTGCAGAATCTTTTTCATCTCTCCTCCCTTGACCTGAGTCCGATTTCTCCCCTCCCTCCATTATATCAAAGATTCAGCGTTTTAGCTCATAACCGGCCGCCTCCCGGTCCCACGTGTCGTCCGTGACGCCCTCTGTCCTCAGCACGTGCTTCTGCACCCGCTCCGTGGCCGTTTTTGGAAAGGCCTCCATGAACCTCAGGTAGCGGGGTATCATGAAGTAGGCCATGCGCTCCTCGCAGTGGGCCATCAGCTCTTCGGGCGTGAGTCTGAAGCCGGGCTTCAGCACGAGACAGACCATCACCTCGTCCTCACCCATCGGTGATTTCACCGCCATGGCGGCCGATTCCATCACCGCGGCATGGGCGTTTATCGACTTTTCGACCTCATAGGAGGAGATGTTCTCTCCCCGGCGCCTCAGGGCGTCCTTTTTCCGGTCGACGAAAGAGTAGTAGCCTTCGTCATCGTAGGTGAAGTAATCACCCGAGTGAAACCAGAGATTGCGCCACGCCTCCACCGTCTTGTCCGGCATGTTGTAATACTCAAGGAGCATGCAGTAATCTCCGTCGGGCCTCACCAAGAGCTCCCCCACGGCATTGGGGCCGACGGGCATATCGTTGTCGTCGAGGAGCTTTACCGCGCAGCGCCGGGGCTTGCCGCAGGTACCCGCTTTCCTGTCCCTGATATTGTTCATGAGGGGAAGGCCGAACTCGGTCATGCCGTATATCTCGACGAGCTTGAGGCCGAAGCGCTCCTCGAAGGCGTGAAAGAGGTCCTTCGGCGTCGCCGCGCAGACCATAAGGCGAAGCGGATTGTCCGCGTCATCGGGTTTGGGGTCCGCCTTGTAGAGTATGGGGACGATACTCCCGAGTGAGTTGAACTCCGTGCACCCGTACCGTTTGACATCGCCCCAGAACCTGCTCGCGGAAAAACGCTCGGAAATAACCGTGCGCGCCCCGCTCAGAAGGGCCGGCATGAAAGAAAGCTGCTGCGCGTTGCCATGGAAGAGGGGCAGCGCGTTGTAGAGACAATCGTCCTCGGTATACTCTGCCGCCTCCCAGATGATCTCGCCCATGAAGACCGTGTAGTTCTGGGGAAGCATGACGCCCTTCGACGGACCTGTCGTGCCCGAGGTATAGAGGATGCACGAAGGGTCGGACCAGAGGACCTCCTCCCTGATGTAGTCTCCGCCGTTGTTTACTACGTCCGACCACGGCACCACGGGTTTCGTAAGCAGGGGAGACGCGGATGCGCCGGGGGGATCGAGGATGACGATCTGCCTTATCTTGGGGATATTGACCTCGATTGCCTTCAAACGATCACGGTAATCGCCGTGCGCAACTATGAGGCAACAATCGGATTGATCCAGCATGTACGTGAGGAGGTCCCCTTTGTGGGCAAGGTTTATGGGCACCTCGACAGCGCCGAGCTTCGATAGGCCGAACCACAGGAAAAGAAACTCGGGGCAGTTGGGCATCATGATTGCCACCTTGTCGCCCTTTGAAATACCCATCCGCTGCAGCCCGCAGGCAACCCGGCCGGCCTGTTCGTCGAATTCCCTGTAGCTGAACGTCCTCTCCTTGAAGTATATAAAGGTCCGGTCGCCGTACTTTTCTGCCTGGCGTTCCAACACCCCGTGGACCAGGCGTTCTTTCCGCATGTCGTTAACCATGCCTTTCCCTCCTTATTAATGTTACTTCTTCGGGTTTTTCTCGACCAGTTCAACGAGGAGTCCGCCCGTCGAGCCGGGGTGTACAAAAATCGTCTTCATCTCTCCCACGATCTCCGGCTTCTGATTGACGAGACGTATCCCCTTCTGGGCAAGCAGCGTGACAACCCCCTCTATGTCCTCGACCTCGAGAGAGAGGTGGTGGAGGCAGTTCCCACGCTCGCGGAAAAAACGTGCTACAGGTCCCTCGTCGGTCAGCGGCTCCACAAGCTCGATGCACGCCCCGTTCACCTCCAACAGGCTTGACCGGAACTGCCCTTGTGGGTCCTTGAGGGACATGGTTTCCGCAAATCCCAACGTGCCGGACAACGTTTTCATCATGTCCCGAATACTTCCGACGACAACGCCGATATGGTCGATTCTCTTTATCATTCCGTCCTCCGGCACTGTTATATCTTGAAAATGTGGACGCTCGCCGCCCCGGACTCGATGCCCGATACATAGCCGCCCAGCACATGGGTCAACGCGACCCTGGCGTTCTTGACCTGATGGCTGCCGGCCATGCCGCGCAGCTGGTGCCACGCCTCGACGACCTGGGCCACCCCTGTCGCGCCGAGGGGGTGCCCCTTGCTGAGAAGACCGCCGCTCGGGTTGACGGGAATTTTGCCATCAAGCGACGTCGCGCCGGAATCGATGAGCATCCCCCCTTCACCCTTCTTGCACAACCCCAAATCCTCATAGTGCATAAGCTCGGACACGGCAAAGGCGTCATGCAGCTCGATGAGATCGATGTCATCGGGTCCGCAGCCCGCCATTTCGTATGCCTGGAAGGCTGCGTTGTGGCTCATGTCCGAAAAGGTGGCATCCCCCCAACGGTGCAGGTAATCGCCCGATCTCAGGGACGATCCGGCCACATGCATCGGTCTCGCCGTGTACCTCGCCGCTATTTCCTTGCTGCACATGACAACGGCGGCGGCGCCGTCACTGTTCGGACAGCATTGCAGCAGGGTGATGGGCGCGCAGATCATCCTGGATGCGAGAATCTGCTCGACCGTCAGCTCCTGCTGGAACTGTGAATAGGGGTTGAGGCAACCATTGTGGTGATTCTTTACGGAGATCCTTGCAAACTGCTCCATGGTGGTACCATGCTGATGCATGTGCCTCTTCATCAGCATGGCAAAAAACATGGGAACGGAAAGCCCCAACTGCCCGTCAAGGTCATCGGCCGGAGGCGGTATGAGCTTACCGGCGACAGGACTCGTGGTCATTGATTCCACCCCCGCCGCGACGGCGATGTCACACTGCCCCGTGGCGATCCTGAGCCAGCTTTCCCTGACCGATGAGGCGCCGCTCGCGCAGGCGTTCTCAACGTTGAGGATCTCTATCTCGGTGATCCCGACCTCCTTGAATACGCGCTGCCCCGTACAAAACCCCGAATATACGGTACCGCAGGACGCAAATTGCACGTCCTTCGGCCTGATACCGGCGTCCTTCATGGCGGCGAGCACCGCCGCCCCACCAAGCCCCTCGGGTGTCCTCTCGGGAAATTTCCCGAACACCGTGGTTGCCCCTCCAATTATGCATACGTCTCTCATGTGGTCCACCTTCCTTTCCGCCTCATTCCCGATGCCCCCGGTCTGCCCCGCCTTGATCCTTCGCCGTGATCGCGGGAGCGGCCGGGGCTACTTCGGGCTGTAGCGATAGCCCGTGACGCTCGTTCCCCCCTCCTGCCACAGTTCGTCGATTGTCAGCTCCATTTTCATGCCTATATCCAGTTCCTGCCCGTCATCGACCTTAATGGGGGCGAAAATCCTGATGCCTTCGTCGAGGTCGATCCATCCCGCCGTATAGGGCGGGATGGAATGGGCCGACGCCATATGGGCGACCGTGTACGAGTAGAGCGTCCCCTCCGCGCCGAGCCTGATGGGTTGCAGGCTCTCTCTGAAACATTCGAGGCAGAACGGCTTGGAGGGGAAATAGATCTGCCCGCAGGCCGGGCATTTGTTGCCTATGAGAAAGGCCGTGTCGTTCTCCACCCCAAAAAGTCCTTTTCTGAACGGAACACGTTCGATCGTCATGGATGCCCCCTTCATTTGTGCCATTCTCCGAAGTAGGTGAAGGACGTGTAATTTGTTTCCGGCCAATCGCCGTAGTACCGCAGGATTTCCGGGTCCGGCCGGAGCTTGAGCCATGCCGGCTCAAAATCGGCGTACTTGACTCCCCTCTTTTTCCTCTCTTCCCGTTCGGCCTGCCTCAGGGCCTTCGTCTTTTCCTCATACACGAGGAGGGTCTCCTCATTGTAGGAAACGCGGTATATCTCTCGCGCAACCCGGTGAGAAATGATACCATCGTCGATATCTTTCATAACGAGGGCCGGCTCGCGCTCTAGGGGGTCTCCGTAGCCCCCACCCCCTCCGGTGCCGCCTGCCACGACCTCATATTCCTTCATCGGCCTCGGCGGCGACGGGAACTTGTCGGCCTCGTAGGCGCCCCCGATCACCCTCTCCTCGTAGGTCATAAAGCCCGCTGAAGGGAGCTTCGTCTCGGGTGAGGCGAAAATCTCCTTCAGGTTTGTATCGGTGATCCTGACGAAAGGCATTGCGCCCGAGGCATAGCCTCCGAAAAGACCCTGATTGATAGTCGCCCTCGAATTGAAGCCCCAGGAACCGAGGAATACCATCGGCACATCATGAACGGATATGGAATAGTCCATCCCCACCCCACCCCGATACTTGCCGTGGCCGCAGCTATCCCTCTGGAAGCATCTGTAGAGGTAGAGAAAGGGCAGACCCGACTCGATGCTCTCCACCTCGCCCGGCTCTGAACTCATCGGGGCAAAGGATGCCCCCGCCGTGTTGACGCCATCCTTGTCGAACCTCGCGCCATAACCGTCGGAGTTCATCTCGGCCCCCGCATCGGCAAAGGGTGCGCCGTACTGGTTCAGGCCGCCGTAGACAACATCATTAAAACCGTGACCCGGCTGGGCAAGGACCATTTCCTTCATCGTTGAATAGATGGCCTTCTGGATGACCTGCCACAAGACCTGCCTGTTCGTATTCATGGTAAAGGGTGAACCCGCCTTTGGCGATTCCCGGCTGGCGTTCGTGATCGATCCTTCGGGCATCCTGTAGCGGAGGGGCACCAGTACCCCGCTGTTGTGGGGCAGATCGCTAAAAAGGTGCGGCATCCAGTACGTCATCTGGATGGCCATGATGCCGATGGGAATAGCGTTGCTCGCGAGGTCCGACACCTCCGGCGAGGTGCCGTCGTAGTCGATATAAAGCGTGTCGCCCTTCTTTTCCAGGGTAAGGGCGATCTTCATCGCCTGCGTCTGGGGACCGACGGCGTCGAGGATCTCCACATGCTTGAAGATGCCGTCGTTCCACTCGCTTATCTTCTTCCTCGCGCCTTCCGCCGTAATGTCGATGGTGTACCTCAGCATGGAGATGAAATGCTGCGTCCCGGCCTTTTCGATCGCCGCCTGGATCCTTTTCTCCACAACCCTGAGCGCGGCCATGCGTGCCTTGATGTCGAGGGTCAGGACACGGGGGTCCCTCACCATATGGCACATGGCGTTCAGGAGATCCTCGCGGAGGGTGTAGTTTTCCGCGATCTTCGTCGGCGGGAACTGAATGCCCTCGTCATAGATGCTCTTCGAGGTGGTCGGCATGCCGCCCGGCTCGCACGCCCCGCACTCCCCACTGTGGACGATGGCACCCACGAAGCACACGAGCTTGCCCTTGTAGAAGACCGGCGCGAAAATACCCATGTCAGCGGCATGGACACCCGCATAGAACGGATCGTTGCTGTAGAACGCGTCTCCCGGTTTGACCCCCACGGCGGGGTGGTTGAGCCAGTGCTTGACGATATACTTGACGGAGAGCGAGCCGAGGACCGCGTGAAAATAGAGCCCCGTTGCGCACGTGGCGTTGTCGCCCGAGGCCGTGTAGATGGCGACGGCCGTATCGCCCCAACGGCAGCCCGTCGATGCGCCGAGCTTTATTACGGTCTCGTTCCCTTCCAGGGCAATCGTCAAAAGTTTATGGGAAAAGATCCCCGCCATCGTGGGATCGATGTCCTTCATGCCCGCCAGTTCTTCCGCTGTCGGCGGTTCCGGATGAAACCTCTTTCTGACCTCATAATCTACTCCTCCAGCCATGTTGGGCCTCCTTTCTTTTCGTTATATTTGTTTCTTCAAGACGCCGTTTCCGTACTCATCCATCCGGAACGACCATCCGGGCTCGACCACGACCGTCGTAACCTTGGCTTCGATGATCGCCGGTCCTTCGAGGTGGTTGCCGGGCCGAAGCAGATCCCAGTCATACACGGGCGTCGTCTCGAATGCACCCTTCGCCTCCCAGTAGCAGGGCTTCTGTTCTTTCAGGGCCTCGGCTGAGGGCTGTTCACCCGCCATGCCGGCCTTGGCGACGGAAAAGTGCGGCAGCGTGCAGGTTACATAGAGCCTGAACGTCTCGACCTCGATCCCCGCCTCCGGGAAGGCCGCCTCGGAGCCGTAGAGGCGTCCGAACTCCTCGGTGAAGAACGTGCAGATCGCCTCCACGTCCTGCCGGGAATTCACGCTCAGGACGGGTGATTCTATATGGGTGTAGCGCCACTGGGCCCCGTATCTCATCTCCAGTTCGAGCTTGAAGACCGCCTGTTCCTCGGAAAACCCCTCGAGTATTATGTCCTTCACCGCCTGGGTTTTCAGCTCGGAGACAATCGAGTTGAACCCGTCATAGTCGGCGGAATAGGTGGCCGTTGCGTAGTCGAAGAATCTCAGGTGGTGGGACTTCTCGTACTTGTGCACGATGTCGAGCGTCGATGCGCCGAATGCGCCGAAGACCGGGGCCGCGGGGGGAATATAGCAGGTTTTCATGTCCGCCGCCGCGGCCACCCCGCAGCAGTGGGCAGGACCGGCGCCGCCGCAGGCGAAGATGGCGAATTCCGACGGCTCGAGGCCCTTGAAAGCCACCTCCTTGAAGACCTCCTGGCCCATCCTCGTGTCCACCACCTTCTTGATCTTGAGGGCCGTCGTTACCTCGTCCCAGCCTGCCTGCCCGCCGATTTTTCTCATGGCCTCCAGGGCCTTCTCCTTGTTGAGGAGCATTTTGCCTCCCAGGTAGTAGTCGGGGTTGATGTAACCGAGGACGACATCGGCATCGGTGACCGTCGGCTCGTCGCCGCCCAGGTCATAGCAGGCAGGACCGGGGATGGAGCCGGCGCTTTTCGGGCCCACTTCCATCCTGTTACCGAGCAAAGGGTTGAGCCAGGCTATGGAGCCGCCCCCAGCGCCGATGGATGATGTCTTTATCGTGGTGACCTGCGTCCGCCACCTGTCCACCGTGGGGTAGAGATCGTAATACTTGATCGTCCCTTCCGCGATAACGCCTATGTCGAAGCTCGTCCCGCCGACATCGGTATAGACGATGTTCGGAAGGCCGAAGGTCCCGCCAACGAAGGAGGCACCGCACAAGCCGGCCACGGGGCTCGAATTGTGGGTGCTTACGGCGATCGTTCGCGCCGCCTTCCCGCAACCGCCCGAATTGTCGACCAGAAGGACCGGCCTCTTGTACCCTTCATCAATGAGGCTGCTCGTGAGAAGGGAAAGCTGTTCCACGAACTGGACGTGCATGTAGGCGTTGACGATGGCGGACATGGTCCTTACGTACTCGCCTTCCTTGGGTGAAATCTCGGAAGACAGGATGACAGGCATGTTCCCGAGATAGATCTCGGGATACTCCTCCTCGATGATCTCCTTTATCTCGCGCTCGTGCGAGGGGTTCATGAAAGACCATAAGAGGCTCACCACAAAGCCCCGGACCCCGTTGTCGACGAGGTACCGCACCTTCTCAAGGACATCGTCCCTGGAAAGGGCCATCACGTCGGCGCCCTTATAGTCAACCCGCTCTCTCACGCCCACCACCAGTCTTCGCGGGATCAGGGGAAGGGGCTTCTCCACGCGGCCGACGTTCTGCACGTCCGACTCAGGCAATCCGTCCGCCCATTGCCGCCCCCTGCCTATGAAGATCGTGTCTTCGAACCCCCGGGTCGTGATGAGGCCCAGCTTCGGGCCGTTTCGCTCGATGAGGGCGTTCGTGCCAATGGTGGTGCTATATTTGATGACATCGGTCTCCTTCAGGAAATCTTCCACCGTCAAGCCATATTTATCCGCGCATTCCTCTATTCCTTTCATGAAGCCCACTTTCAGCTCATAATGCGTCGTGGGGGTTTTCGTGATGATATATTCGGAATCCTTGCTCACAAAGAAATCCATGAACGTTCCACCGACGTCAACGTTGATCGAGTAGCCCATTTTCTCCTCCTTTACTTGATACCGAGTCGCCTTCTTTGGCCCATCTTCGTTGTCGCATCAAAGCTCTCCTCGACGTACCAAAAAAGTACGCCTTCGTCGGCTCCTCGTCGCCGCCTTGATGTGCCTTCGAATGCAACTCGGTATGAATCCATAAAATCCCCTCCCGCTCGGGCGGCCTTTGTCGCGTCATTTCTGATGGACGTCCGCCGTTAATCTCTCCATGAGGTTATGAAGGATCTCCATGGCTATGTCATGGGGGATCTCTCCGTCACTTGTGTAGAACACGTTTTTCGGCTTGTACTGAGACACAAAGGACTCCAGCACGGAGAGCTGATTCCAAAGCCCCTCCTCCGTGTCCGTTCCGACGGGCAGCGGCAGTCCGCACGACATCTTCAGGGAATCCGAAATGTCCTTGATACGGACGAGATCGCTGTCACTAAGGGCATCGCCAAGAAGGACCATGCCGGCCGGTCTCAAGAGCGCGTGGACATCCCTGATCGCGTCGAGGGGAAGGTGCCTGGTAACAATTATGGGAAAGCCGTTAAAGGCCCTGACTATGTTGAACAATGTCCCATACAGGGCCTTGTAGGCGTCTTTGCGCCCGAAGAGCTCCTCCGTGAATCCCGCTCCCAGCGGGTCTTCCCTGAAGAACAGGGCGTCAACCTTCAACCCGCAGAGACTTTTCACCAATTTTTGAAAAAGGCCGGCGACAACCTTTATGGCGTCATCCGTCGCCCCGGCGAAGTTCCGGAAGAACGAGCAGGGTCCGGTGAGCGCGCATGCGACGGCTGCCTCCCTCCCAAGGGATACGACGAGGCGGTTGGTCACATCCATCAGGACGGGGATTCTGCCGCGGCTCATGAAGTCTTCCGTTCCGTGATGCGGCAGGTCCCCTGCCTGCACGACGCATGGCGCACCGTATTCACCCAGCCATTCGACTTGACAACCGAGAGACTCGCTTTCAAGGGTCGTCTCAAAGTTGCTCACTATTGCATGGTGGCCGAGCAGCCTGTACACCCCCTCCAGGGCGCTTGTGTAGCAACTCGGTTCGAGGACCATATCCTTCAAGGGTACATTTGCCGTTCGCGCAGCCAGGCCGTAAACGAAGGGGACGAACACCGGCGTTCCATCGTGTTTTCCCTGCAACACGTTGCGAAAGGCGAGTCTGCTGTTCATGGTCACTCCTTCAGGTATCTGTCTTTCAACTTGTCAATGTCGAGGGCGATGTCCACCGGAATGGGGTGGCCGGGCGGCAGATACTGGACCTCGAACATGGTTCCGCACTGGGGACAATAGAATTCGAGGATATGGTTGAACCTGGGATCGGGCGCGTAATTCAGGATTTGTCCCTTCGCAAGCTCAACGGGCTTCCCATAGACTTCCGAGCCCTGCCTGTCGTGAACGAGACACCCCTTGAAGTAGGGTTCCCTGGCCGAGATCAGCTCCGCCTCACACCGGTTGCAGCACCAGACCTCCTTCTGGAGGTCGATACTCAGATATTCTGTTATGTTGACCCTCTTCATGATTTCACCCCTTCATCATTATGGCGTTTGAATACTCATCGACCTTCAGGGACATCCCGGCCGGGATGACATAGGTCGTATCTTTCGCTTCAACAATGGCGGGACCCACGACCGCATTGCCGGGCGCCAGCAGCTCCCGATCGAAGACCGGCGTATCCCGGAACCCCGCTTCAGGCGACCAGAAGACCTGACGGGTCGGTTTCATTGCCTTGGCCGGGTCCTCTCCTGCCATCCCGAATGCCTGCGCGGCCAAATGAGGCATTGGCACGCGGGCGTTCAGCACGACGGCCGAAAGAGAGACAGGTCCGCCGTTCGCCGCGAACTTCCCGCACAGCCCCCTCACGTCTTCTTGCGAACGGAAGGCGATCATGTCGCTCACGATCTTCGCCCCCCGGACAGACGCGTCCCCGGTCAGCTCCAGAGAATAACCGGCCTTATCGGGCGAGAAACCTTCCCCCCTGATGTCCCTTCTCGCCGCCTCTGTCAGCCCGGCCACGATCTCGTTGAAACGGTCGTAATCAGAGAAATATGCCTTCCCGTCGGTCAGTTCGATCCGCACAAACTTCGAGTAGCTGTGGAGCAGGTCCGTCGTTGACGAGCCAAAGGCGCTGAAGACGGACGCGTAGGGTGTGGCAATGCTGTGCCCGAAGCTGAGATCCCTCACAAAGTCGCCGTAATGGGTCGGCCCCGCCCCTCCGTACACCACGACGGCAAAGCCCGACAGGTCCTGCGGGCCGATCCCGTACGACTCCGCGAACCGGAGTATCTCCCCGGCCGTCATTTTGCCCATCTCTTCCCGCACCATCCAGGCGGCCTCCTGCACACTCACGCCGAGACGATCGGCAATTCTCATCTTCATGACCTGCTCTGCCTTTGATTTGTTCAACTTGATGCGACCGCCCAGAAAATAGTTGGGGTCGATGAAACCGAGAATCACATCGGCATCCGTGACGGTAGGCTCCATCCCTCCAAGATCGAAGCAGGCCGGCCCCGGTCGCGCCCCTGCGCTTTTCGGACCCACGCGAAGGGTTTTCGATGCATCTACCCCTGCTATCGATCCGCTCGCGATGGCCGCCGAGTAGGTCGTGATGACGGGCACGCTCACGGGAAAACCCGCTATCAGGGGATTTGTGCTGTAGGTGTAAGCCCCTTCCCGGATTATACCCAGATCGAGGCTTGTCCCCCCGATATCAACGGTAATCACGTTCGGAAAGCCGTAGGTGCCCCCCAGGTTGCCGGCGCCGATGACCCCGAGGGCAGGGCCGGAGGAATAGGTATCGATCGCCCTTGTCTTTGCCACCCTTGCCACTCCGCCATGGGAATGGGCTACCATGAGGGGGTGGGCGCAAAAATTTGCCCTCAGATCATCCTCGGCCTTATACAGGTACTTGACCATGACGTCGTGAATGTAGCCGTTCACCACGACCGTGTTGGTGCGATAAAAATCATTGGGTTGGTCCGAGATCTCGGAAGCCAGGAAGACCCGCACGCTGCCGAGATAAAAGTTCGGATACTGCTCCTTGATGATGCCCTTGAGCTTTTTTTCATGGACGGGATTGATATGGGAATTCCGGAGGCTTACGGCGATGGCCCGGGCCCCCGTGTCGATGAGGCGCTGCATGGCGCCCAGGACCTCTCCCCGGTCGAGGGGTGTCACGATGTTCCCCCCGTCGTCGATGACTTCCCCCACCTCCTCGATCAAATCTTTCGGGATGAAGGAGAAGACCGGCTCCGCATCCTTTTCGTCGGGTGAGTAGAGGGAGTCCTTGTAGCCCTTGCTCACGATAAGGCCTATCTTCGACCCTGTTCTCGTGATGAGGGCGTTGACGCCCGTGGTAGTGGAATACCTGACGATATCCGTATTGGCGAGCATATCCCTGGAGGAAACCCCGAATAGCTTCGCCCCCTCTTTTATGCAGTCCGAGAGGCAGACCGTGAGATCGTGGGGCGTTGTAAGCACCTTGGCGGTCTTGAACTCCCCTTCCCGGGTGAAGAAACCGTCGGTAAAGGTACCACCCGTGTCAATGTCAATCGTAAACATGGTAATTTGACCTCCTTTCTTTGGTATTGCCGGCTCTAAACAGTGGAATGCACATTCGTCACACTACATCTCCCCCGCACCATTTCCTGCCCCCCCTCCAGTATCATGGACTAAGGCTTGAGCACTACCTTCTGGCAGGTGCCCCGGTGATTCTCGAACAATTCGTACGCCTCAAGCGCCTTATCAAGAGGAAAGACGTGCGTCACAAGAGGTGTTAAGTCAACGCGCCCGGCCGCTGCCAACCCCATGAGCCGGCTCGTTCTACCCACGTAGCCCAAGCCCATGCTCACGGTGATTCCGTAAAAGCCGAATTCGTGGATCGGAAACTCCGCGGGCCCCGGAAAAAGCCCCACCACCGAGACAGTGCCTCCCCGCCTCACAGACCTGAGGGACTGCCCGAAGGTATCCGTATTACCGATAGCCTCGATCGCCGAGTCGGCGCCTTCGCCGCCGGTGATCTCCCTCACCCTTTCCACGGCGTTTTCATTGCGGGCGTCTATCGTCCTCGCGCCGTACTGCCTGGCCATGGCCAAACGGTTATCCAGCATATCGACGCATATGACCTCCTTGGGCCCGAACTGCCATGCCGAGACAAGGGCTCCGATTCCGATGGGGCCGCAGCCGAAGATCACCACCGTATCCCCTTCCTTGATGCGGGCCTCGTGAGCGGCATGGAATCCGGTGGAGAATACGTCTCCCACCAGCACGGCCTGCTCATCGGACAGGTTGTCGGGTACGGGGACCAGGCAGTTGTCGGCGTAGACGGTGCGCAGATACGTGGCCTGCGCGCCCTGCAGACCCTTGCCAAAAGTCTCCCCGCCGCCATAATATCCGCCGTTGTGGCAGTACTGTATGTCCCCTCGCGCGCAGGCGGGACAGATTCCACACCAGAATGCCGGAGGCGCGCTCACCCTGTCCCCCACCTTGAATTTCGTCACACCGGCCCCAACCTCTTCAACGATACCCACAAACTCGTGGCCGTTGATGTTGCCCGGCTTTACCCCGGGGATCAGCCCGTGCGTTGCATGAACATCGGTCCCGCATATCGCCGCCGCGGTCACCTTGAGAACCGCATCACCCGCGTCCATGGTTCTGGGGTCGGGAAACGTGCCCAGCTCAATCGCATGTCCCTCTTTTATGACAACACCCTTCATCGCATACCTCCGTCTTATCAGATTCTTGTCTAACCTTCCGAAGAACCACCAGGGGCAGGCGTGGGGGGCAAGGGCCAGCAATCCCAGAACGCTATGTACAGAACCCACAGCGGGAATGTGACTCCCAGCATAACGCCGCCCAAGGCAAACACATTATCGGGATAGACCATGGCTTTCGGACCAAAATGCCAGTTGCAGAAACCTTGTATGGCGTAATATGCGATGATTCCGATAGGTAGACTGCAGAGAGCGTTTATGAATCCGCCGGCCGGTCCTTCAATAGTTCTTCCCGGCCACTCTTGAAATACATTGAGGAACATCAGCATGCCGAAAATGTAACTGATGGCAATGATCATGAACTTGATGGGCTCGATATTCATTTTCTCCACCCCGACGACATACGCCGCATAGCTGATTATGCAGCATGTGAGCGTCGCCGCTATGCCCATGAGTGGTTGTTTCGTCAGGACGGCAGACTTGGTGAAAGGCCACATATGAAGGAAGACCAGGATCCAGAGCGGGACCATCGACCAGATGACAAAACAGATACCGGACTCCCACGGTATCGGTCCGTGCGGTGCTAAATGGCTGAAGGCAGCAAGCGGACCGCCGGGGGCATAGAGAGGAACGGCGCCGATAGGAGACGGTTTCACACCCGTCGGGTATGAAAGGAAATCGAAGTTGAACAGGGACGATACCACCCAGCCACCCAACACGGCAGCGGTTATGAGCGTTAGAAAACCCTTCGCGGGGAGTCGCATGTTATGCCAGGGAAAGCTTCCCCAGAAGATGATATGGAAGAAAATCAATACAATAGATATGATTAAGGCGATTGCAACGAAGGGTTGAAGAACGCCGGCTGCCCGGAAGTTGAGAAAGACGAAGCCGTAAAGCGCCCCGACGGTTAACACCAGGAGGGTCAAGGCCAAGCCGCGCCAAGCCTGGTGCATATTGCCCGTCGGAGGATATTGCCCTCCCCAGACAATGGCGATCACCGCTTCGATTGGCACCAGGGCCATAGTGAAAAATGTGAACATGCCATTGAATGCCTTAATATCAAAAATGGAGGTGATGAGAAAGGCCAACCCAATCGTGATGGCTAAAACCAGGAAACCCCTCCAAGGCTGGACCTCTGTCCAGTGTGCTTTGGAAACCGATTGATCCATGTTACCCTCCCTTTTTTTGTAAGACGTCCCTACAAACCGACTGCAGAGACCCCCCAAGAACAATGCCGCTGTCCCTGCGCGGGGCGGATACGCCCCTGTCCCCCGTCCCTGATGCCGGCGCCAATGGGCTTACCCCTGGCCCGGCTTCGAAAAACCCTGCCGTCACCTCCTTCCCGCGAAGAATCCGGCCGCCGCAAATGCACCCGTGCCGGCCGGGGGTGAGAGTTATCAAGCCCTGAACTGTTTGTATTGTGAGCCTGGCAGGATTGTAACCGTGCACTGCGAGGGAGTAAATAGGAGTATACCCTCAAGTCGGGCACGGTCCACCCTGTATCTCGCGGGTCTGCTCCCTGTTTTTTCTCCCGTTCAACCACGTGCCCGCAAGGGTAGCCCCCTTGCGGCCCCCGTCACCCCTAACGTGCCCGCAAGGGTAGCCTTGGCGCGTTATGATGCCTTGAATAAATTTCCGGGATCTACGGGCCGATCAAAGTTATTGACACCGACCTGCCAGAGATTGATAATGGAAGCACAAGGGGACAACCCTGTTCTGGGGGGGGGTTATGGGGCGGAAGGTTGCGGCAACGTGCTTGGTGTTCCTCTTTCTTCTTGTCAGCGGCTCCGCTGACCGATCCTTCGCCGAACCCGATCAAAAAAAGGCCATCCGCATCTGTGACCTCACGAGCGATGCGGCCCTGCGAATGGATCCACACAGGCAGTTTGACGAGAGAGGTGAAAACATTCTCAACCAGATCTTCGAGCACCTCCTCGAACTGGATGTGGACGGAAATCCGAGGCCCAATCTCGCGCAGAGCTGGAGAAGGCTTGACAGGTACACCGTCCAGTTCAAGCTGAAAAAGGGTGTTCTCTTCCACAATGGCGAGGTGTGCGACGCCCACGCCATCAAGTTCAGCATCGAAAGGAACATCAGCAAGAGGCTCCGCTCCCCGAGTTCCCATGTATTGAAATCGGTGAAGCGCGTTGACGTCGTCGACCCCGATACCTTCAATATCATTACCCTTCACCCTGACGGGATCCTGCTTAACAGGCTGTGTGTCGCCGGTTACGTTGTTCCCCCCCCATTATATCCACGCGGTTGGAGACAGAGAGTTCGAAAGGCATCCCGTCGGCACGGGTCCGTTCAAATTCACAAGATGGATTAAGGGGCAGGAGTTGGTCCTGGAAAAGAACGTCAACTACTGGCGAGCGGGTCTGCCGCGTATAGACAAGATCATATTCAAGTTTGCCGACGCCCGAAAACGGGTGAATATGCTCCTCGGGGGAGAGCTGGATATGATCACCAGCTTCGAGGCCGCGGATCTGCGGAGAATCGAGGCGCACGGGTTCAAGACGCTCAAGGAACCCACATTTGCCGTCATGTCGATCAACTTCAATTTAAGAAAAGCGAAAGGGCCGTTCCAGGACGTGCTGGTGAGGCGCGCGGCCAATTTCGCCGTGGACAAGGAGACATTGATAGAAAAGGTGAAGCTGGGCTACGGGATCCCCCGCGCTACGCTGGGAATGCCCGGTGAGTTCGGCTACAATCCTTATATCAAGCCTTACCCCTACGACCCGGGAAAGGCGCGAGAGCTCCTTCGCAAGGCCGGCTATCCTCACGGATTCAAGGCCATTGCGCTGATCGACGACATAGATGGCGGCGCCGAGGGGAGTCTCGGCCAGGAATTAAAGAGACAGCTTGCCGGGGTCGGAATCGACCTTACGGTTGAAGGCGGAAATGGAAGCACCAGGGTCGCGGGCACAAGAATAAATCGAACATTGCCAATGTTCGATGGGGACATATTTGCGCGAACCTGTCCTGATCCCCTCGGCCATATCGTTTTTGTCGAAGGAATGGTGTGGTACGAGTCCGACTCCCCGTGGAGTCTTTTGAAAAGTCCCGAATTCGACCAGCTCTACTCGCAGATTATCTCCACCATAAACCCGAGAAAACAGAACGATCTGTGCCATGCCCTGGAGCAGATGATCCATGAAGAGTGCTTCTCCCTCTTTTCCTATCAGGAAGTGAAGCTGTATGCCATGACAAACAGGATAACCTACTCACCGTATATCGCCGGCATGCTTTTTCTGAAGGAACTTATTATGTCGCAGGAATAGAAGGCCGGGTCTGATGACGCTCAAAGTCAAGATCATCTTCGGATACCTTTTGATCATTGTTGTATGCATATTTGTCTCTGCCTTAACGATTAACGATTACACCAAGGTGACCAGGCTCTATGAAGAGACCATGGGAAAGTACTCTCGGGTCACGAGGGTTGTGGATGAACTGACCTATCGCATGCTGCAGAGGCAATCGGGGCTTCAGGGATTTCTCATGACGGGGAAGACCAGATATCTCATCTCGTACGACGAGAACGCCCTTCCCATGAAGGCGCTGATGAAAGAAGCCACGGAGCTGAATCCCACCGACAAGGATTATGCCTCGATGATAGGCAGGTATGAAAAGCTGGTGCGGGAATGGGAAGAGGGCGTCGCGGAAAAGGAAAAAGAGATGCGCCACCGGCTCGACTACGGGCTGATCGGTTACAGGCAGTTCATGGCCTCCATTGCGGAGATCGACAGCGGGGGAAGATCGATTTTGAGGGAACTCAAGGTGGTCGAAAACCAGCTCGCCCGGTTCATGGAGCAGGATATGCTTGCAAAGTCGCAACTGGCGAACCGCGTGGGCAAGTCAACAAGACGTTTATTGATCACCATCGCCCTGGCGAGCATTCTCGGCAGCCTCGGTTTCGGAATTGCCCTCTCCAATCATATCGTATCCGGACTCAAGGGTGTTGTTCGGGCGGCCCGGATCATTTCCACGGGCGATTTTTCTCACCGCGTCCCCAGGAAAAACCGGAATGACGAGCTGGGTTTCCTCGCGGACTCCTTCAATCAAATGGCAAAGAAGCTCGAAGAGAATATTTGCGAGCTAAAGGAATCAGAGGAAAAGTACTCCACCCTTGTCGAGAATGCCAGCGACGGCATCGGCATCATCCAGGACGAGAGGTACGTTTTTGCCAACCGGGCATTCATGCGGATCATGGGGTACAGCGCAGAAGAGGTACAGGGGATGCACTACCTCGCGATTGCCGCGCCGGAGAGCGCCGACCATTTGAGGGAGCGGCACGTGAGGAGACTGGCGGGGGAGGACGTGCCCGGTATTACGGAAGCGAAGTTTATCGCCAAGAACGGGGAGATAAGATATTCAGAAGTGAATACGGGAATGATTGAATACAGGAATCAGCGCGCCGCCCTTGTCATCTTCAGGGATATCACCGAGAGGAAGGAGCACGAAACGAGCCTGAAGAAGCTCTCGGAACAGGTCTTCAGGGCGCAAGAGGAGGAACGAAAGAGAATTTCCCGGGAGCTGCACGATGAAATCGGACAGGTCCTGGCTGCCTTGAATATCAGTACGGAGCTTCTGCAAAAGGACGACGGCCTGGCCGGTGAGAACCACCAGAAAAAGCTTGAGGATATGAAGAAATTGATCGAAAAGGGCATAGACGAGGTCCATCGCATTTCCTATAATCTCAGGCCCTATGTCCTCGACAATTTTGGTCTCGTTTCCGCCCTTCGCTGGTATGTGAAAACCTTTGCCCGAGTTAACGGAATCGAGGCCAGCCTTCAGATAGAGGGCGAGTGGGAGAAGCTGGAGCCGGCCGTGGAAACGATGATCTACAGGGTCATTCAGGAGGCCCTCACGAATGTCTCGAAGCACGCGCAGGCGGGTCGGGCCTTCGTGTGTCTGAGCCGGGATTTGGAAGGCATAAGGATTACGATCGAGGATAACGGAATAGGTTTTGAGGTCGAAGGGGACGGGAAAAGGGGGGCACTCGTAAGGGGTGGGCTGGGCCTTTTCGGGATCGGGGAGCGCGTCTCAACGCTGGGTGGGGATTTCTCCATCTCCTCGAAACCGGGCTCCGGCACCAGGCTCCTTATCGAGATTCCCTCCGGTCCAGCTATCGGGGGGGAGGGTTCCAGGACATGAATAAAATTAAAGTGCTTCTTGCCGATGACCATACGATTTTAAGGGAAGGCATAAAATCTTTACTCGAAAGCAGGGACAATATCACGGTGGTCGCGGAGGTCTCGAACGGAAGGGATGCCGTTCAGAAGACAAAGGATTTGAGACCGGATATCGTGATAATGGACATATCAATGCCTATCCTTAACGGCGTCGAGGCCACGCGGCAGATCATGCAGGAGTGTCCGCGCTGCAAGATCCTGGTGCTGACGATGCACGAGGACCTTGAGCCGGTGAGACAGACCCTGAGGGCGGGG
The DNA here is from genome assembly GCA_050011095.1 of Syntrophorhabdales bacterium. Lineage (GTDB taxonomy): Bacteria > Desulfobacterota > Syntrophorhabdia > Syntrophorhabdales > WCHB1-27 > JBEKJU01. The sequence continues at coordinate 11,928 of JBEKJU010000035.1, read as the reverse complement.
GCAGCGGGCTATCTGATGAAAAAGTCAGCGGCGAGCGAGCTTTTCGAGGCGATCGAGGCCGTGTGTCGGGGAGAGGCCTTCTTCAGTCCCTCTGTCTCGAAGATGCTTCTGGAGGACTATGTTGAAGTCCTCGGCGATGGCGTGGAGGTGCTCTCTCCCAGGGAAAAAGAGATTCTCCAGCTTGTGGCCGAGGGGTACGCCAATAGAGAAATTGCCGATCTCCTCTGTATAAGCGTGAAGACGGTTGAAGGCCACAAAAAGACCATCAAGATGAAACTGGGGGTTCGTGATCAGGTTGACCTGATCAAATATGCAATACAAAAGGGCATAATCTCGTTAAGCAAGATCTGACGCGACGTCCGGGCCCCCTTTTGCGCGGTCGGTAATACCGAGTTGCCTATCTTCGATACAACCCTCGCCTTAGGCGGCGACCCACTGCGTGACACCCGCTTGCGGGCGCCCGGCAATTGTACGTCAAGGAGAGTCTTGACGCGACAACAAAAATGTGCCTTTGAATGCAGCTTGGTTCACGTCTCATGGCTTCCTCGTTACCCCGCCGAAGAGCTCCACGATTTTCCTCACTAAGGCAGGCAGCGACGGATCCCGTGCCCCCATGACAAGAACACAATCACCGGACCTCGCGTCGACTTTCAGCTTGCCCAGCAACTCACCACGATCGCGTACCGTCTGCGCGGTGAATGGTACGGGACCGAGGCCGTTTACGATATCTTCCGAGGAAATATCTCTTTGGGCAGTGCCCCCGGCATAATAGATCGGCAGGAGATAAAACGAGTCGTTCCCGTGGAAGACGGCTCGAAAGGTCGCGATGTATTCATCCTTCAAGAATCGCGTCGGACCGAAGCCGTGCGGTTGATACACGGCTATAATGCGCCCTGAAAGGCCCCGCGCGGCGCTCACGGCAGCCGCTATCTTTGCCGGATTGTGGGCAAAATCATCGATCACATACACGTTCTGTTCCGTCCCGGTTACGGCAAAGCGTCGGGCCACACCCTCAAAATTTCTTACCGCATGGGCAAGGGTGGGCCCGTCGCAACCGAAATGTTCGCACACGCAAAGGGCCGCGCGCAGGTTCTCAAGGCTATGGTTTCCCGGAAAGGGCAAATGATATTCCATGCCCTGCCGAAAAAGCTTAACCGAGGTCGGCAGCAACTCTTCATGGTCCGGTCGCCACGAGGCCGAAGAGCCCCGGCCGAAACCCACGGTTGCCGGAAGGGAGGCAAGGACCGGATCGTCCGAATTTGACGCGGTCCAGGCCGATTGCAAAACAAGCGTCTCAAAAAGCGCCCGTATCTCTTCGACGCCTTTGTGATCCTTGGAGATATTGAGAATAAGGGCGACCTCCGGGGAATACTTGACGAGCGTTCCGTCGCTCTCGTCCGCCTCTACCACCAAAAGATCGGAGCCGCCGCTGAAGGCGTTCCCGATCAGTCCCTGTTTTTCGAGGCTGAGCAAGGCCGCGCCGCTGATTAGGGAGGGCGATTTCCCACATGCGGTCAGAAACTCAAATATCATTGCCGTCACCGTCGACTTACCGCTTGTGCCCGCGACGGCGATCGTCCGTTTTGACGCGATTATCGCGGCAAGGATATCAGAACGATGTACGATGGGAAGACCACAGGCGCGCGCGGCGGCGATATCGGGATTCGATTCTTCTATTGCCGTTGAGACGCAGACGACATCGGTCTCCTCGCCGACACCCGAACCGTCCTGATTGACGATAGCGCACCCGAGCCCCTCAAGCGATTGCCGGATGGAGGCGGTATCCTCACTCGCAAGCAAACGATCGGAACCGGAGACGGTGATCCCCTGGAAGCGCAGATATTGCGCGAGGGCACTCATGCCGGTGCCGAAAATACCGGTAAAATGGACGCTCCTGCATGGGCTCTTGCCAATGATTATGGGCGGAGGATCGATGTAGACGAGCGTACCTTCCCTGACAATTTCAAAGAGGCGGAGGATATCCGGATTCCTTAAGGCCAGGCATCCGTGGGACAAGGGCGTGCCCACCAGATCCTCCCGGTTCGTGCCGTGGATATAGATGCAGCGCTCATAGGAATCCACCCCCGCGCCCTTGTTGATTCCCTCCTCCAGACCTTCCAGCCGGAGAATACGGGTCAGTATCAGATTATCCGCGGTATAACCCTGATCCCAGGTGATCCCGGTATCCTCGCGTGCCTTGAAAATGCTCCCGAGAGGAGCGCCTGATCCGATCTTCTCCTTGATCCGATGGACGCCGAGGGGTGTTTTGAACGAGTTCTCTCTACCACCATTGCCAAAACGGGAGGTAGAGGCGCCGTATCGTTCGATAACGGCGCCCTTCTCGCAGACTAGGAGTGTTTGTGTCTCAATCGACTGGACGAGGAAAAGCTCTCCGGGGTCGGTTAAGAACTTCCGCAATTTTTTGTAAATACGATTTAATAGAGTGGTTTCCATCCTGTATCTCTTCAAAGCCCACGTATCCTT
>JBEKJU010000035.1:0-9433 GCA_050011095.1 Syntrophorhabdales bacterium | reverse complement strand
CTGTCGGCAGCTCCTGGAGGGCTGCCTTTCCTGGGAAAACTCCCCCGTTTCCCGGAGCCATGGTTCCATACCGACTTGCGCCTTTGAGCAAATTTACCGGTCTTCTTCCTTCATGTTTTTCCAACCGGCAAAAGACGGGCTCTCCACAATGCGAGGGTAGGCCGTTCTCAAAGCAGCATCCCGTTACACGCGCGGTCGTGGCCCCTCAATCCTTGCCCTCCCGAGGGAATCCATTTCCCCTGCAAGTATTGCATGTGCTTCAGACAAAACCAAGAGAATAGTGCATGGAGCGCCTTCAGAGGTCCGGTAGATCATCATTTCCGCGTTTCCTCGCCGGTGTGTGAGCGTTTCCGGGCTTTCGGGGTGGACGCCAATTACGTTGACAGTACGGTATATTTCAAGCTATTATTAATCAACCACAGGAGATAAGCAATGAATGAAAATGACAATCTGGTACTGAACGCAGCTGTGTTGCGTGAAGGTAAAAAAACACTTGCCTGCGCACAGGCGCACAAATTGTCGCAGGAACATGATATCTCTTTAAAAGAGATCGGTGAGGCCTGCAACCGTTACGGCATCAAAATAATTGAATGTCAACTCGGTTGTTTTAAGTAGTATGAAAGTTATTGTCGTTTCTGGCGCACGTTCCAATGTTGGAAAGACGCACCTTGCACGCGCACTTTGCAAACTGCTGCCCGGCGCAGTACGAATAAAACTAGGCCATCATACGCGTAAACCCGACGACGACGGTTATCTATACGACATCGGGACCGGCTTTTCAAGCATCGCCGCCGATCACGGGAATGCGCCTTTTCTGATAATCGAGAGCAACCGCATACTCGAGGAGATCACCCCTGAATGCGTGATTTACCTCCCGGCCGAAAATCCGAAACCCTCGGCTGAAATTGCCATGAAGAAGGCGGATATTATCCGTGGCGAGCCCGTTCCGGTTTCAAAAATATCCGTTCTCGCCAAACGGATGGAATGCGATGAAACAGTCATCCGGAAAATCGTAGAATTGTCAGGCGCGCTGAAAGGATAACACGGATTCGAAGTTCGACAATGGTTAAGGCGTACTACTTGTACGTCAAGGAGCGCCTTGGTGCGACAACAAAGATGTGGCGAAGATAAGCGACTCCGTATCAGCCACCCCCCGGCCCTTCGCTTCAATCAGCTCAAGGAGTTCCCCGGTGGTCCTTGTATCCCCATGGTTCGCTCGCTATGCCTTTTCTGAAAGGGATGCAAGTTGACACATGGCCCTCTTGAGAGACACCATCATTTCGAGGTAGATATAAGAAGCCTTAGGGGAACAGAGGCCCTTTATCAGCCGGTCCTGGTGCTCTACCGAGAAATCATCGGCCATTCGGTAAAGTTTTGACACATCTGACTGTATCTGTTGGCTTAGATGGGGATTCTTCGTGAGAAAGAAGTCCTTCGTGTCCCTCGCCAACCCCTCGGTCCCGAGAATCACATCCTTGATCTCCTTGAGGGCTTTCTCCGTAAAAGGTATGCTGGAATCAATCTTTATTGTCGACACCCCCAACAAATCGCCTATCTCAATACCAAGCTTCTGAAGGTAGGGCAAGACGGTCAAAAATTTCAGCTCCAGCATGCTCTTTTCCCTCTTGCCCGCCAGTTCTTCCGCTAAGGGAAGAGAAGACCGAAGGCTGGCTCTTAGCATTTTTTCAGCTTCCTCCAGACATTTCTTGTCATCGGTGAAGATGCACCTTCTCATATCCTCCAGGATTGGCCCGACCGAATCCACAATTTCACAGATTGCTTGAATGTACTGTTTTTCCTCCATCCCCGACCCCCTTTTTCACCCTGCGTATGGTTTTCCTACTAACATTGTATATCTTTCAGGGATTCAGTCAAGGCATTTGTGACCATTGTGAAAACATAAACTATCCTTCTGATTATCGTGTCGGTAACGATTACACCAAGTGCCATCTTAGGGCTCGTCAGAAAATAAATGGGCCATCTGGCTCGTCCTTTTTGTCCGCCCGCTTCGTTGCGAAAAGGTCATGTACATCCAGTACATTTGGCCTTTCCGCGCCTGTCCGCCCGCTTCGTTGCGAAAAGGTCATGTACATCCAGTACATTTGGCCTTTCCGCGCCTCGCCGATCGGCCAAAAATCCTTCGCCATCTGACTCATTTATTTCCTTCCGAGCCCTTACCCGGAGTTGCCTGCACTGACGGGCTTTTCATCACCGGTTCGTAAACCCGGGGAATGATTGAGCCAATAAGGGTATTGACATCAGCCCGACGAATCACAATAATAGTCTCCAGAATAAGGTCAAGATACCCGAGAAGAACCGCATAGGTTCGTCCGGGGATGAGGAGGATCCATGAAGACCATCACCTTCGATGACAAAGAGATGCAGATTCTGAGGACCATAGTGCTTGACAGGGATAAGGAGGAGGCACTTCGCTTTGTGGTTGATCTGTGGGACAGGGTGAGAGAGAAGGAAGCCCAGGCTTGCGGCCCGAAGTAGCCCTGAGCATCGCTTGGAAGACTTAGGGCTCGTCAGGAAATAAATGGGCCATCTGGCTCGTCTTTTTGTCCGCCCGTTTCGTTGCGAAAAGGTCATGTACATCCAGTACATTTGGCCTTTCCGCGCCTTGCCGATCGGCCAAAAATCCTTCGCCATCTGACTCATTTATTTCCTTCCGAGCCCTTAGACGGTACGGGGAAGTGGGAGACGCAATAGAAATTGTCCAGTTCTTCCTACTCCTGGATTCGCCTCGTTTAGAGGAGTGTTGAATGTTACAATTGGCAAGCGCTGATTGACACGGTTTAAGAAAAGATTGAAAGGCCTCCGTAAGGTGTTGTCCTGTCCCGGAGTGGACACGATCACATTCTTCCATACTTCTTGCCCTGATCCGGTTCTTATGTTAACATGCACAATGGCCAGTTCCTTAGGCCCCCGAGCCTCCGCTCGAAAGGCCATTTCCTCCGAAGACTATCAACCTGCCAACGCCCTATCGCTTGTTATTGCGGGGGAGACGCCCAGAACTCTCTTGGAACTGCTTATATGTATCGGGATAGCGGCAGGCCTTTTCGTTGTTGTCTCCTTGAGCCTCGTGTGGAACGTCTTTGAGCCCCTGCTCCTTGCAGTGCAGAAAGCCGACTGGTCAAGGATCATCATTCGCCCCAGCCTGCTCTGGGGGTTAATGGGCAGCCTCTTTCTCGCATTCAGGACGGTTCTATGGTTCCGCTACCGTCCCTTTTCCCCGGCCGTCGGAAGCGAGGCTCTTGACCTGACGGTCATTATCCCCGCATACAATGAGGGTCCCATGGTCCAACAGGCCATTCATTCCGTGTTGGCGGCCGAGTACCCACGCGAACGGCTGGAAGTTTTGGTCATCGACGACGGAAGCACCGACGATACATGGACCCACATCAAAGCAGCAGCCATGCAGTATCCGCAACTGGTAACGCCCATCCGTTTCAAGAAGAACAAGGGAAAGCGTGCTGCTCTTGAGGCGGGTTTTCGGCGCGCCAGGGGTGACATCGTGGTCACGGTCGACTCCGACAGTGTGGTGGAACGGGGAACGCTCCTTGCTGCCGTAGGTCCTTTCCGTGACCCGCGCGTCGGTGCCGTGGCGGGAAAAGTTCTCGTCTACAACCGGGCTCAGGGGCTTATTCCCAGCATGCTACACGTGCGTTTCGTGCTCTCCTTTGACTTCCTGCGCGCGGTCCAGTCAACATACGGCACCGTTTACTGCTGCCCAGGCGCCCTTTCGGCTTACAGAACGTCCGTGGTACGGCAGGTTCTTGAGCCATGGGTACATCAGCGATTCTTCGGGGTACCCTGCACATACGGTGAGGATCGCGCGTTGACCAACTTTATTCTGTCTGCCGGATATGATGCGGTTTACCAGAGAACGGCGCGGGTGCATACAGTGGTTCCGTGGACCTACCAGAGGCTCTGCAAAATGTACTTGCGTTGGGATAGAAGTTACGTACGGGAGATGTTTCACTTTATAAAGATTGTATGGAAACGTCCTTTCTGGCCCAGAACGATCTGTCTCATAGACGCATTGATTACGAACCTCCGATATCCCGTGGGATGGGCCAGCCTTGTTCTATGCACCGCCCTTTCCATCAAAGATCCGACCACCATGCTCCGGCTCTTCTGTGCCATAGGGCTCGTCTCATCCTTGAATATGCTCTACTATCTGTATAACGAGCGCTCTTGGCTTTTCCCTTACGGTATCCTCTATTCTTATTTTTCCTTCCTTACGCTTTTGTGGATATTTCCGTACGCTGTGCTCACCGTGCGGTCACGAGGGTGGGGAACCAGATAGCTGTCTTTCAGGTGAAGGAGCGAATGAAACCCTGTGGGCGCTGCCTTCAAGTAATGCCAAACGACTCGCATGAATCTTTGGAGGAGGTAAGAAAATGACAACGGAGAAACAAGAGGACCTTCTCACATCCGGAGGTATCGCGAAGGAATTGGGTGTCTCGGACGCCAAAGTGAAAAAGGCCATCAATGAACTGGCGATCCAACCGAAGGCGAAGAAGGGGGTCTGCAGCTATTACCCCAGGGATGTGCTGACAAGGATCAAAGGGGCTCTTAAATAGGCTAGTTGAGAAAAACGGAGTGCATTAAGGTCCGGTGAGGAAGCCGCCACCAAAGGACGGGAATCCTTAGTTTTTTGTTTACGGTCCCGTACTTTTCCAAGGAAGGGTCGCCTATTCAGAAGACACCTTATGCAGAAGCCGACGAAGGCGATATTCCGCTGATGCGCGTTCGACATCGCTCAAGCCTGTGGCTTCATCGAGGAGCGTGCTCACAAGTTGCAGGGCTTTTTCAGATTCGCGGGTATGATGCTCGTAGTATTTGGCAAGCTCAACGACCGCAAAGAAATTATGCGGGTCTGACGCAACAAGTTTCTGCCAGAGAACGGCCGCCTCTTCCCAGCGATGAGCCTTTTTGTATATGAGGGAAAGCGACTGTCGCGCGCCCGTCGCCACGCCCGTGTGATGGGACGAGATCAATGCTTCGAGCATCCTTCCGGCTTTTTCACCGTCGCCGCGTTCGTGAATCAGCCCGGCTATCTTGAGGAGATCGCCGTGATGGCTATGTCCCATCTCTTGAGTATCTTCCACGAGGTCGGTCAGGTATTTCAGGAGCGACGCCAATGAGACGACGTCCAGTTTGTTGTGTGTGAAAACGTCCCCCAGCAGCCTCCCGTCGCGTTGCCTGAGCCAGTCGAAATAGCGCTGGGGAATTTCAAAGCCGGGAACATCCCCATCACGCTCGACGCCGAGGACATGCGCCTCTATCGTTGCCAGGCGTGCGTTTTCCAGACGATGGGCAAGTATTCTTCTGCTCGGGTGAAGCAGGTCGATGTGCGGCATGGCGCACAAAGTGTCCTTGCAGCGGTTGAGGATGAACCGAGTGGCGAGAAGGTTCAGGTCATAGGCCCTGCCGTTGAAGGTCACCAGGAACTTTTTACCCGACGCAAGCTCGACGAGATGCTTCAGCATGGCGCCCTCTTCGGAGAAGTCCCGCGCGAAGAGCTGACAGGTGACGAATGAACCCGCCTCGAACCACCCGAGCCCGATGAGGAAGGGGAGGGTTCCGGTGCCGCCCACAAGTCCCGTGGTCTCGGTATCGAGGAACAGGCCGTCTGATAGCGACACGTCTTTCACCATGGGAAGGCCGGCGAGGAAGGCCGCCGCCTCCATACTGGCGCACGCGGCATCATGGATACGCGCGCGTCCGTGGAAATCATCGGGGTTCATTGTGCTGCGGCACACGAAGAAGGTACCGGACGGCGTCCGGGCTTCCTCGCCGGCAACAACGTGCTCAAGGGGCGTTGCATGCCGTCGCGTCGTGGGGACACCTGCCGGGGCGCCGCCGCGTGAGCGGTTCATGGCCCTGTCTATCTTCCCGCGAAGTTCGCTGATCCTGTCCTGCTTCGAGTCGGTCGATAAGGGTTTGACCGCATCCCCAGTGAGGCGTGTCAGCCGGTCTTTGAGGCTCATGACTTATCCATCAGATCGAGGATCGAGAGGGCCGCGCCCTTGGCCGAAGGCCCCACCTCCAACAAGGGTCCCACGCACATGGGACACCCGTGTTCGCACTGGCACGACGTAATGACCGACCGGACCGCATGCATCAACTCATCATGTCTGTCGAAGAGATTCTCCGAAAACCCGATGCCGCCGGGATAGGCGTCGAAGATAAAGACCGTCGGGTCGTAGGCGTCTTCCATGACATTGACGGGCTGGCTCGGGCTCGTGGTGATGACCCGGTGGTTGCTCCCATGGCGCACGTACCATTCACCGCTCTTGTCACCGATACACCAATCGACATCGCGGATATCGCTCATGACGAGCATGGCCGATATGTGATGCAGGCAGTACGCGAGTCCCGCAAGGCCGTCAACGATATCCGAGCGGCTGATCGGAAGCGTTTTGAGCAGGTCCCAGGGGGTGGTAAACCAGTAACTCGTGGTGTGCATCTCCTTCTCGGGCAGGTGCACATCACCGTAGCCGACGTTTTCCGAGGTATAGAACTTGATCTTCTTGTAGCCCACCACCTTGCGGGACACGTGGACCTCGCCGTGCTCCACGATGATCCTGCCCTTCATCTTCTTGTCGAAGTCTTCTATGACGCGGACACCGGTGTAGGTCATGGCATCGGTGTAGTAATCCACATCCACCTTTCTGACATAGGCCTTCTTACGCTCCAGATCGAGTGAGTCCACGTGGTACTGCTGTGATTCCACCATGTAGATGGCATCGTCGTGGACCGTGGTGAAGGCGCTGTCCCAATCCACCTCGGCGATTACCTTATGGTTTGCCGCATCGGTGGTATCCACCACCACGACGTTCTCGGGGTTGATGGTTCGCAAGGAGACTTCGTCCGCCGGATAGCTCTCGGCCGCCCAGTGCCAACGCTGATCCACCCGGTGAAGCACGCCCTTCTCCTCCAGGTAGGAGAGCAGCTCCATGAGGTCTTCCTTGCCGAACCGCTCGCCTTCTTCAAAGGGCAGTTCGAAGGCCGCGCTCTTGATGTGGTGGAGCAGGATCAGCAGGTTGTCCGGGTTCACCCGGCAGTGCTCGGGGGAGCGGGTAAAGAAATAGTCGGGGTTCTCCACGATGAACTGGTCCATGGGGTTGCTCCGCGCGATCAGGATCGCCAGGCTGGCGCCCGCCCTGCGCCCCGCCCTGCCCGCCTGTTGCCAGGTGCTCGCGATAGAGCCCGGGTAGCCCACCATGATGCAGGCCTCCAGGTCGCCGATGTCGATGCCCAGTTCGAGGGCATTTGTGCTTACCACACCCATGACGGTTCGTTCGCGCAGGCCCTTTTCGATCTGCCGCCTGAGATTGGGCAGGTAGCCGCCGCGATAGCCCGTCACGTAGTGGTCGTTACCGGGTATCTTCGGGCTGAACATGTCCTTGAGATACTTGGTAAGCACCTCCACGGAGAGCCTGCTCGTGGTGAAGGCGATGGTCTGAATCTTGTTGCCTATGAGTTCGCTCATCATGTTGCGGGCGGGGGTCAGGGATGACTGGCGTATGCCGAGTTCCCTGTTTACGATGGGCGGGTTGTACAGAATAAAGGTCTTGGCCGACCGTGGCGCGCCGCTCTCGTCTATGAGGACGACCTCTTTCTCGATGAGGTCTTCCGCGTGCTCCCTGGGGTTTGCCACCGTTGCGGAACAGCAGATAAAGATGGGGTCCTGTCCGTAGAAGCGGCAGACCCTTTTCAGCCGCCGGAACACGTTGGTCACATGGCTGCCGAAGACTCCCCGATAGATGTGAAGCTCGTCCACCACCACGTACTTGAGATTGGAAAAGAGCTTCTGCCACTTGGTGTGGTGCGGCAGAATGCCCGCGTGGAGCATGTCCGGGTTCGTGACCACCACGTGGCCCTGCTTGCGGATTGCCTGTCTGGCGTCGTCGGGTGTGTCGCCGTCATAAGTAAAGGTCTTGATGTCCGCCTTCAGTTCGCCGATGAGATGATGCACTTCCGTCATCTGGTCATTGGCCAGGGCTTTTGTGGGAAAGAGGTAGATGGCCCTCGTCTCGGGTTCCTCGATGATTTTCTGGAGCACGGGGATGTTGTAGCACAGGGTCTTCCCGCTGGCCGTGGGCGTGACAAGGACCACGTCCTTGCCCTGGTGCACCAGCTCGATGGCGCGGGCCTGATGACTGTAGAGCTTATGGATGCCCCGTTTGGTAAGGACCTTCTGCATGATGGGGTCCACCCAGCGAGGATAGGTCGCAAAACTACCCTCGGAAGCGGGTATGTGTGTGATGGATGTCGTGTTCTCCCGGAACCGCCTGTCAATCTCAGCGCGGGCCAGCCATTCCGAAAGACTTAAATGAGCCATGCGCCTGCCTCGACAGTACTGCAGACGTTCCTTATTCCAGCATGTCCCAGCCGATTGGAAATGTTGTACCGGCCATGTCGATACGTCATTGCTCTTACCCTTTCCACAGCCACGCAACATGGTCAACGTTTTTGCGTGACGCTTTTTCCGTGCGCGATGCGCTATCCACTTCCGCGATTATTTTCCGCTCCTAATCTTAGGCCGCAGCGAATACTGCATTTTCCTACTTTTGCTGAAAGTAAGCAAATGGTTTCTATGAGACCGACGTGGAGATAAAGACCACGCGGCCTCCGGCGCCATCGCCGCCGGTTCGTTACTCGATAGCCTCGGCGTGCCGGAGAAGGGCAGACAGTACGTGGTCCAGGCCATCGCAAACCACGAGGCCTTCGTTGAACCTCCGATCATGGTATCGGCCATGGGCAAACTCCTCAGCGATACGCTCTACGATGCAGACAAGTTCCGCTGGGGACCGGACAATTTCACGGTGACACTCTGGGAAATGCTTCGCTTCGCCCACGCGCCGGTCGTTGCCGTCATTCCTCGATTTCCGGAGGGGATGGAAGGAATAGCGCGCATCAAAGGCACGTTTCGATCCCATACCGGCAGGGTTTTCGGTCCGGAGTTCATTGACCTCGGTCTGTCCATCGGAAACAAGATCCACGAGTTTCTCAGGGAGCGGTTCGCCGGGGATTTGACGTAGGGGCGGTCCCGTGGCCCTATTGCGCCTATGCTTCCCTCGAATCGTTCGATTTGTCAAAGGCCGTTAACCTCCGCGCCCAGACAGAAACGAGAGCAGTTTTCCCTTGCGGAAGGGTTGCGAATAGTGTAAAAAAGAAGTGTGTCGCGACATTGTGAAATGTGTTGAAACTTAGCCAAACCGGGCGGCAGTGTGTCCGTGAACCTGATGCCCCGGTGGACCGCTGGAGTTCTTGTGGGTAATACTAAGTGGTCCATCTCGAAAGTTCGGTGACGTATTCGGCGTTCACAACTATCGTCATTCCGGGCAAGCGGAGCGCGACCCGGAATCCAGAAAGAAACATGGATTCCGGCTTCCGCCGGAATGACGGCAGTAAGGGG
>JBEKJU010000034.1:0-41937 GCA_050011095.1 Syntrophorhabdales bacterium | reverse complement strand
GCTCGGCTCGGCGAACGCCCTCACGAGCATGCTGACGGGCCTGGGCACGGGCGCCACGGGGGGCATGGGGAACATGTACCTCAACTATCTCGGCAATCAGAACCTCGTGAACGCCCTGGGCCGCGGTCTGTGCCGCCTGCTGCGCCTGGTACTGCTGCTTCTGCAGGGCCAATTGGTTGTACTGCTGCTGATAATTCGCCAGAACGTCCGCGTACTTCGCCTTCGCGGATGCATTCGAGCCACCTATGAAGCCTTGAATGCTGGCCTGGAGCTGGTTCATCTGCTGCTGGTCGGCGTCCGTCCATGTGGCCGTGCCGCCCGTACCGCCCGTGCCGAGGAGATATTGCAGCGTGTCATAGTCTGTAAGGCCGCCCGTGTAGTAAGGCGAAAGGGCGGTTTGTGATGTCTGCTCGCCGCTCAGAAGGGCGGAGAGGGCGTTTGCCTGTCCCTCCGCCGCCTGGGTCGCCGCGTTGCTCGACGCGCTTGAACCGAGGAGGCCGCTGATGACGTTGCTCGCGCCGCCCCCCAGCAGCGCCCCGAGCATTGCCGCGCTCATCTCAAAAAGACCGTTCTGCGTTCTTCCGATGTTCAGAAGCCGTGGTAGCATGAAGGCACCTCCTTAGGGCTCGTCAGAGCCCTTATGACATCGAGCACGTGATCGTCACATTCACGGTGCTCCCACTGGTCGGCGTCTGACTCCCGCCCGAGAAGAGCCCCATGCCGAGGAGCGTCCCGGTCGCGCCGCCGACCGTCGAGTTGCTGCACATGAAGGCCCCGAAGAGCGACGCCTGCGCGTTCACCGTAAAGGACGCCACGGACGATGAGTTGCTGATGCTGCCTGTGGTCGATGCCCCGTTCGGGGTCCATAGGGGCCTCGTCGAATTCGAGTAGTTCGCCGCCTCCACCCACGGGCCGTGAGATGCCATGGTGTCGCCCGTCCTCGGACCCCACGTGACTTTCGCCGTCGATACCGCGGTCGATGCGGACGCCGCCAGCGTGACGGCCGTGCCGGACGTATAGGCCGAGATCGTGGTGATGAGGTCCGCGCCTGATGCGCCCGCGCCCTGGACGATGATTGCCGAACCAACATCCGCCGCGGTAAACCCGGAGGCGGAGAGGGTCAGCGTGGCGGAAGATGCCGACATCGATCCGGTAAACGTCGCGGAGTTCGCGCCGACCAGGCCGACGTACCAGGCAACGGAACCGGGGATGGCCTGGAGGGTATTGTTGAGGTAGGCGTTCGTGCCCGCGTAGGGGTTCGTGTTGTCGAACTCGTCCACGTGGTACAGGCGGCCGTCCGGGTCAAAGAAGTCGACCTTGTAATGGTGATGGAGCGCGACCCCAACTCCCGCGCCCAACGCCCCCTCGGGCATGAGCCACAGAGCGCCCTTCTTGCGGAAATCCCTGATGACATCTTTCAGCATGTTACCCTCCTATGGTACGAAGAATGTGATCGGTTCGTCGTCTATGATGAAGGCCAAAAAGTTCCCCACCCCCGGTATCTGTGCGAGAAGCATCATCGACGCCCTTGCCGCGAGCGTCGTAGCCGCCGTCATGACCGCCGACGATGCCGGGACGAGGCTTGCCACCTCCGTCAGCGTCACCTGCGCCGCCATCGAGGCCAGCGCCGAATTGCCCATGATGGTCTTGAGGGAAAGCGTGGTACCGTCGTTCGTGGCCATGACGGCCGAATTGCCCATGATGGTCTTGAGGGAAAGCGTGGTACCGTCGTTCGTGGCCATGACGGCCGCGCCCTGAAGCGCCGCCACCTCCGTCAGCGTCACCTGCGCCGCCATCGAGGCCAGCGCCGAATTGCCCATGATGGTCTTGAGGGAAAGCGTGGTACCGTCGTTCGTGGCCATGACGGCCGCGCCCTGAAGCGCCGCCTGCGCCGCGAGGGCGACGTTCACCGCCCACACCTGCCCCGTGGTCGCCCCGTATGCGGCGAAGGCCGAGAGGGCGAGGGCGACGGAGGCCGCCATGGTCGCGTTGCCCGCCTCCGAGAATCCCGCCCGGGAGGAAAGGGCCACGCCGCCGATCATCGTTGTGATGGAACTCCCCGCGAGGGCCGCCTTCGCCGCGAGCGAGGCCGAGCCCACCATCGTCGCCGCGCTGCCGGGCGCGAGTTTCGCCGTGGCCGAAAGGGATGCGGAGACGTTATAGACCGACCCCCCCGATGCCTTGAACGCGGCGGCGATGGTGATAAAATAGATACCTGTTCCATCACAGGTAAAAGTCCCCGCAATGCCCCCTGCCGTTGCCTGGATAAGATATTCACTTCCCGCAAAGGGGCCTGTGTCACCCCAAAATGACGTGACGATCTCCCCGGCGGTGAATCCTGTACCGGGCGACAGGGTGCTATTACCTTCCCCCACCGATCCGGTTGAGACATAAATAAGATCACCGTTTGTCGAGGGGGTGAACGAGCCCGACGAGACGGCATTGGTCCCACCCGTAAACGCTTGTTGATCCTGAACGACGCTACCATCGAGCACGCTGGATATGGCGCAGCCCGAGAACTCGTCTATGAGCAACCCGCCATAACCGATTGCCTCCGACGGATAGTTCACGTTTACCGTATTCGCGGCCGCGCCGTGGGTGTTGACGGCGTAGAACATGGCCCACCCTTGCTTCTCTGATGTGTCGTAGGCGGACTGAATCAGGGTCCACGTATTGCCCAGGCTGTCCGTCACCGTAGGGTTGCCGGAACTGCTTCCACCCCCACCCCAGGTCACCGATGCAAGGAGAAGGCTATTCGCCGTGAGGTTGCTTCCATAGGCCAGCGAGGCGATCAGGCCCGTTCCGCTATTATAGGTTCCTTGAAGCCTCGATATGCTCACTTACTCACCTGCCAGCGTTACGCCTTGGGTGACCAGGGGACTTCCGGTTATCACGATGCCCCCCTGCACCTGACAATTGCCCACTTGAGGGGCCGCCGCCCACATGCCCTGCGTGGTAAGGGCGATACCCTGTTTGTTGAGCGCGCCGCCATGGCATACGCACGTTGTCCACGGCTGCCAGGTCACCCCGCCGTCAAACGATACCTCCAGCGTCACGGCCACCTGTGATCCCGTGTCCGTCCAGGAGGCGCACTCCCACGAGACGACGAGCTGACTGAACCCCGAAGGCACCGCCGTCGCCGGGATGGTGATCGTGCCGGGGCCGTATGAGCCCGCGCCGACCGAATAGAGGGCCGTGCTCATCGATGGCCCCCTATCCAGGCCGCGAGCCGCCGCCACATCGACGGCCTCGCGAGATACCCGGCGATGCGCGTCTCTATCCGGGCAATCTTCCTGTCCATCTCATCGAGCGCCTCAAGAATGGGCGAGAAATCGGGCACGGCCGCGCCTTGCAGGGCCTCCCGCACTTTCTCCGCATGGCCCTTGACCGCCTCGTACACCCTGTCAACGTGCTCCTTCACCTGCTCCGGGGTCATGAACCGTTCCGGGTCCGCGCCCTTGATCCTTATCCGCCCCCTCATGATGACACCTCCGTCGTGAGCCGATAGGTCACGTTTACCGTGACCGCCTGAGCCGCCGGCAGATTCACGACGAGCGTATCGGCAATCGCCGTCTGCTCATAGTCCGCCCCCGCGCCGAAGAAGAGATAGAGCCCCCCCGATTGGGGGTTCCAGATGCCCCCGAGGGTGTTCCCGGAGCCCGTTTCCAGGATCACCTCGCCCGAAATATTGGCGGATACCGAGAGCTTCGCCGAAAATACCTGGATGAGCTGTCCCGCCGGGGCCGTAAGGATCGTATTGTTCCCCGCCGCACTTGCCGTAAAGCGCCGATTGAGGACCGGCTCCCCCACGATCTCCACCTCCGCCCCGAAGCTCATGTCGGCGGCTACGTGGAGGTTTCCCTCCGAGTCGATGGTGACGGCGTTCAATACCCCCGGTACGCCCGAAGGGTCCTGTCCATGTATCACTACCTCTGCCATGTATCACCTCGTTCCTTGATAATTACCCGATGTATTGCCATGCGCTTCCACTCCACCGGTAATACCCCGCCTGCGTTCCCGGCTTCCAGTTGACGTTATCCGCATAGGCCATCATGCCCGTGACGTGAGGCGGTTCGACCTTCCCGAACTGGGGGTGGTAGGGGTCCGTGTAGCGGAGGACCTGCGTGTAATAGTCACTCAACCGCTGGTACCACTCCACCCACGAGGGATCGCCTATGGCGCTTCCGGGCTGGTTCGAAAAAAGGGGTGATTTCAGGGGCGCCTCTGTTCTCATTCCGCGTTCGCTCCCAGGAGGACCCTTTTCACCGGGTCCGATATCCTGATCCTGAATACCCTGTCGCGCGCGATCCCAAGCCTGCGCCAGACGGCGCGGGTCGTGTAGGCCCCCACCGGGCCCGCCGACACCGGATAGTCGCTCGACCACGTATGGCCCCCGTCATTAGACCACGAGAGGGCGACAGCGGGGTCAAGGCCGGTCGTCGCATCGCCCACGCCCGTCTCCATGTCGACGACGAGCCTGTGGATAAACAGGTTGTCCAGGCTTTTTGCGTCAAATAGATGCCCGGCCGTCCGGACGGAGACGAGGGGGTTTCCGTTGTCCTGATAGATGGTGCCCGCCATCTGGTAGATGTTGCCGTTCCGGTAGTCGCCGACGAGGTGCATCCCGTTGAGGCGGGCATAGGAGTTCCCCACATGGCGGCCTGTCGCGTAAGGCGCGCCCGTCCACGTCGAGCGCTCGTGCCAGAGCTGCGTTGTCGCGTCGTAGACCCACGTGGCGTTGCCCGCCGGGAAGGTGAGGACGTAGAACGTGTGCCCCTCGTCCGAATAGCAGTAGGCGAAGGCGTCCGTAATCGTCGGGTACGCGCCCATCCGGTAGACGATGGAGGCAGGCGTGACGAGCTGCGGCGTGAAGCCGTTCATCTCGACGACCCCCACGAACTCGTCGCCGTCGTTATTCCGCTGGTTCGCCAGAAAGAAGAAGGAGTTATCGCCCCTCGCCACGGATGCGGGCGCGGGCGTCCCGTAGTCGATGACGGCCCCCGACATGCGCAGGAAAGGAAAGCCCGCCGACGTCGCGGTCCCCGCGTCGTACCAGACCTCAGACGTGTACTGTTTGATGAACCAGAGCTGCTGGTGCACGTTGATGGCCGCCTGGATCGTGTCGGGCGCGGCGCTTATGGGGGAAAGGGCAAGGGTGCCCCACGTAGTCCCGTCGTAGAGGTTGGAACAATAGGCCGTCATGCCGCCCGACTGGCCGATGACGAAATAGCCGTCTATGTAGGTCACGGTCCCCGCCCCCGATGCGGGCCAGCCGCCGCCGGATATCATCGTGAAGACGCCCGTCGTCACGTTGTAGATATAGCCCGCGACCCCGTCGACGATCATGAGCTGGTTTCCGCCCACGCCGGACATTGCAAGGCCGTTGTCCGCCATGGCGACCCTGCCCACGGACGTGACGAGCGTGCCTAGGGCGGCCGAGACCGCGCCCGTTGCGCTTATGGAATAGAGCCTCCCGCCGGCCACGACATAGAGAAGACCGCCGAAGACGTGCATGCCCCTGGTGGGAAGCGCCCCCGCGCTTGTAAAGATGCTCGTTCCCGGCGTGCCCACGAGGCTTATGACCGTCTTGTCGCCCGGCGCGCCTGTCTCGGGATAGAAATTGATGCTCCTGGATGCGGCGACGTTCTTCGATCTGCCCTCGTATCCCTGCCCTATGAGGTCGATCTTCATGCGTATTCCCCCGTGTAAATGTTATAGACACCCCCCTTCTTGCCGACTTCTATGGTCGATGTCACCCGTGGGGCATTCATGGTTTCGATCACCTTCACCGACTCGCGGGCGAGGATCCTTATGTCCTGGCTCACGGGCTTGCCCGAGTCGTGATACTGGGGCCAGAGCCGGACCGCGAGGTTATATTCCAATGCCTCGTAGTAGGCCGCCTGGAACGTCACCGTGTCGGTGATAGCCGAAAACTCCGTCAGGGCCTTCTGCCCGTTGAGATAGAGCGTATAAGGCGTCGATGCGTCGGGTGCGGGATAGATATAGATGACGCCCGTCTGGATCGGCTGCTGCGTCGCTCCGGGGTCGAAATAGAGGCAGAGGGGGCGGCCGAGGCTTATCGCCTTGTCGTCGATGGCGTTATACTCGTCCTGGGTGATGACCTCCACGGGCGTATCCTCGCTCCCCCCGTCCCGGACGTAAGCGTCCGTAATAGCGGAAGGCTTGGACGTGTTGAAGGCCCCTCCCGCGCCGATGGTGTAGATATACGTCCCCGCGGCGAGGGGAAAGCCCTCCAGGATCGTGCCGAGGACCATGAGGGAGCGGACCGACCACGCATCGATCATGCTGTTGAGCTTGGTGAGGCCGTCCTGCATCTCATCGTTCGTGGGGGATTCCGATTTCGCGACGGCCCCTATATCCTGGAGCGCCGCCTTGATGATCTGCTGCACCTGGAGGCTCATGGCAGCCTCCGCTTAGGCGCGTCACAGGGACCCCGCGGGGCGCTCGCGTCGCGGGTCGCCGCCGAAGGCGAGGAAGGGGCTGAAGCGGACGCCGCCAGGTCCCGCCTCTTCTTCTTGAGCCCCGCGAGCAGGGCCTCGGTCTCGGCGATCTTCGCATCGAGGAGCGCCTCCTCGCTAAAAGCCACCGGCCTCGTCTCCCACCCCCCGGAAAGCAGGCGGGCCTCCTCATCGGGGGAATCGGCGATGGTCGGCTCTTTCGCCACGTGGTACATCATCTTGGGATACTCCTTAAGACCTTGGGTCTCGTCCTGTCTTCCATCAGCCCGGCTCATCTTTGCCCCTCCTTACCCTTCCGTCCGCCCTTCTTCTCGTTGCTTTCCCGCTTCGCCATATCTCTCACCCCCTTTTCTTCGTAATGGTCACGTCGTAGCCGCGCTCCACAAGGCCGTCCAGAAGCTCCCCGAGGTGCTCCTCGATCATCACCCGGATGAGCGCCTTGAGGCCGATTGCCGGGTATTGCCCGGAATCATGCGGAACCAGGCAGAGCCCCGTATCGAGATAGACCGGCCCGAGCCCCGTGGCGAGATAGGAGGGGCTGCACCCGAGGGCCGCCCCGATCTTGTCGAGCGTCCTTCCGCACGGCCTTCCTGCCTTGCCGTGCTCGATGCGGCTTATCCCCGATTCATGGATACCGGTCCGCCCCGCAAGGTCCTTAGCCGTCATGCCCGCCTCCGTCCTTACCCGCTTCACCCTCTCGCCTATCGCCCCTTCTGAATCCCGATCCACGCCACGATCATTGTTTTCCGCCTCCACCAGCCTTTACCTCCTATCAAATGTGTCCGCCCGGTTATGGAGTCGTCACTTCCCCTTTCCTTGAGGGGCGCATCCTTGCCCCTTCGCGATGAAGCCCATTCCCCCTGTCTCCGGCCCGTGAGAACATCTGCGTCCATCCGAGCCTGTTCTGCTCGTTCCCCTCGAGCGCCGAGATATCGGCCAGAAGACCCGCCGCCGCCCTGAAATCAGCGTTGATCCCGAGGGCGGCAAGGGCGCGGGACTTCGCCAACTCGTGCTCCCCCATGGTCAGGCAGGCGCAGGCGAGGGTAAAATAGGCGTCCGCGAGATCCGTGGGGATGTTCCGGCCCTCTCTCCGGTAGGTCTCCACGTACCGCCCGTACCAGTAGACCGTGCTCGGGCCGTCGCGATGCGCCCAATACTCCCTGGCGGCGATCCGCTGCCACCAGAGGTCGTCCACCGCGCCCGGCCTCGTCATGAGGACATTTCTGATGATCGCCATGTTCCTCGCCCCATTTGGGCGCAACTCGTATCCGATCCTCACGTTTTCCAGGGTCTTCGCCCGGAGGGGCGACCTGCCGTAATCCCTCATGGCCCGCTCGTGCACGTCGCCCACGTAGACGATGTCCCCCCTGTTTCTAAAGACCAACGCATTCAGGTACTCTTCCCGGGCGTCGCCGTTGTGCATGACGACCTTGAAACAGTCGAGGCCGGGATCGTCGACGCCGGCCACCGAATCGATGCAGCCCTGAAGCGCCTTCTCCTCGTTCTTCACGGGTAGGGCGAGGGCAAGGGTCGGTCGTGTCATTTTTTCCTCATGGATGCGAGGCACTTTTTCTCCTTGAGTGTGGGGCGAGGGAGGGGGGCTGGTGGTGACCCCATCCCCGCCCCGGTCTTCCGGCCGGTCTTTATCCGTTATCCGCCCTTGGCGAGGCCCATGAGCGTGTCGAGTTTACCGGGGCTCAGCGCCCCCTCCATCAGCAAGCTGACGGAGCCACCCCCCTCAACCACCCACTTCGTGGGTGCTGTCACCCTTGTTGCCGCCGGTCCCTGGGCGTTATCCGCCCTTGGCGAGGCCCATGAGCGTGTCGATCTGCTGCAATTCGTTTAAAAGCTCGATGCCCTGCTAGAACATGAAGCCGGCTGCCTCCTGGACAAAGGGCGTGTAACTCGCCGCTTCCGTCCCCGTTGGAACCTGGTCGCCCGACATGAAGGCGTACCACTCGCCGGCGGTCGGTGTGATCGCGACGCCTGAGTTGTTCTGGAACGTGACGGCCACGGTGTTAGCGGCGCTCACCCGGCAGTTGACGATGGCAAGGCCCGGCTGGGAGGTCGGCTTGTTCACGGAGAGGCTGCCGCCGAGGGAGTTGATGAAGGTGACGCCGTTCACGGTGAAGGTCTGCTCGGCCGTGGTGTTCGCGGCGATTGACGCGGGTGATAGCTGGGCCATGATGTACTGGAGCGGAAGCTGCGGGATCGCTCGCACGATCTCGACGGAGTATATTTCATTTGCCGTCGGGGTGATGGAGCTGCCCGTCACGTTCGCGTAGGTCACCCGGAGGCTCCCCGCCGCCCCCACTCTGCCCGTCGGCGCGATAAGACCCGCTTGCAAGCTGGGCTTGGACACGCCCACGATCCGGTCCGTCGTAAGGAGGCCGTTGAGGTTGTAGGTTCCCTCGGCCGTCGTCGTGGCGGCGACGGATGCGGCCGTGCCCACGTTGATGTTGGCGATGAACATCTTGCCGATGGCCGGCACCTCGTTCAGGGCCACGATGCCGTACGCCTCGCTCGCGGGCGTGATGGCCGAGCCGGTGTTATTGACGTAGGTGATGCCGATCACGTTGTTCGAGACCACCCTGCACCCGCCGATCCCGAGACCCGCTTGAGCCGAGGGCTTCGAGACGGCCAGCGCCATGCCGCCCGCGATGCCGAGACCGCCCACAAAGGTGATCTGCGGCGCCGCCTGGTAGCCCTGGCCGGGGTTGGTGATCTGGAGCGCCACGACGTTCCCCGCGCCATTCAGGATCGCCACGCCTGTCGCCCCCTGGCCGTAGGGCGCGGCCGCTGTCGCCGGAGGCGCGTCGAGGCCCGCGAAGGTACCCGACTGCGGATAGGACGGCTGCGGTCCGCCGCCCGCGAAGACGACCGTGGGCGGAACGATATAACCCGCGCCCTGGGAGGTGATCGTCACGCCTGTCACCTGTCCCTGGGCATTGATGATTGCCTGCGCCACGGGAGGCGTCGGGGCGAGGACGAACTGCTGCTCCGCCGAGGTATCGGCAGGGACGGCAGCCGGGTTAAGGGTCGGGCTGATTATGGGAAAGCCCCGGAGCACGGTGACGATATAGACTTCGGACGCCGTCGGCGTAATGGACGACCCGGTGTTGTTGCTGAAGGTGATAGCGAGCGTGTTGGCCGCCGATATCCTCCAGTTGACGATACCGAGCCCGGCCTGGACGGAAGGCTTGTTGACCGCCCACACGAAATCGGTCGTCGTGATGCCCGTCACGGTAAATGTCTGCTCCGCCGTGGTGTTCGCGGCCACGGCCGCGGGGCTGAGGGTGGCGAAGAATGTGACCACCTCGCCCATCTGAAGGCCCTGGATTGGGTTCTGATAGGGGTTCGTCCGCTGCGGCACCGGGGGCGATCCGTAAAATCCTATCTTGTCCGTCGCCGACTGCCCGAGGTCCCAACCATCGGGGTTCGAATCAAGGTTTCTTATTGGCATATGTCACCTCCTCCTTATCCGGTGATCCGGCAGGCAAGCTCGGGCCGGAGGGTTGCCCATCCCGCGAGCACATCGACCCTGCACGGGAACTGGGCGGTATTGATGTCGTAGGCCCGGACGATCAGCATCGAGACGCCGTCGTAGGTCTCGCGGGCGGCGAAATCGACGCCCTTAGGCATCTCAAGGTCCGCCGTGGCCAGGGTGAAGGCATCCTGGTGGTAGGCGATGTTCATGGGGTAGGACGTGCTCGCCGATCCGGAGAGTAAGGTGATCGCCGCGCCGCTTGCGGGGGCGGCATTCACCGTGCCGTTGGCCACCTGGCTGCCCGCGACGACTATGGACGGGTAGATCGGGATCGTCACGTTGCCGTTCGGGTCGGACGAGCAGGGCGCCGTCACGACGAACTGCTGGAGGTATCCCGTGTTCGACTGGTTCTCCGGGTTCACCGAATAGACACCCGCTATCGTGAAAACCTCTCCCGCATTGAGGATGTTCGTCGCGTTCGCCGTCCATCCGGTAGTCTGAAGCGACGAGCCTATCTGGCCCGCCCCGGATGTAACCGGCGTGCCGCCGTGCGCGCCCGTGGTCAGGAGGTTCACGTTCTGGTCCATGGCGAACTCGAAGCCGAGGGCCGCCCCCAAAACGCCCTTCCTGTACTGCTCGCCGATCTTGCCCGCGTCCTGCATGAGGCCGGAAAGACCGCCCACGGACTGGGCCATGGCCGACGGGTTGAGGACACAGCGCCTGTTGTCGTCCCTCGGGGCCGCCATGTTGTCCATCATCATGCCCGCGTTCAGATAGACCTGCGGGGCGTTGTAGTTGAGAAGCGGGTTCGCGAACGTGCCGCCCGAGGTCCCCGGCGTGGTCCCCGGCGTGCCGACCTGGTTGAAGATGTTGAGCGTCTGGGCAAGGCCGTCCGCGTCGATGGCCGATGCGAGCTTGGCCATGGCGGGCGTGAGGATGCGCTTTGAAAAATCGTCCAGGGAGAGGGTCAGCTCCGCCTGGGTGAAGTTGAGGCCCACCTGATAGTTCGTGCTGAGGGTCACGGGCACGGTTGTTTCGTTCGTATTCTGGGCCTGGAGCGCCGTGGTCTTCGAGACGTAGTACTGGTTCGGCTTCCTCACGTTGATCGTGGAGCCCACCTTGGCGCCCGATACGGCGAATTCCTGGCTGTACTGCTTATTCACGTTCTTGACGAAAACGAGGTTGTTGTGGAGGACTCTCAGGGCCTCGCGCAACACCTGGGTTGGCGTCAGCAGCTTGTTCGACATCTCTTATCTCCTTAGGGCTCGTCCTTCCGAGCCCTTATTTTGTGGATAGGCCCCGTCCGGCGACGGCCTGTCCGTCACGCTCTCCTTTTGCCGCCGTACTGCGCCTCGTTCCTCCGGCTCATGAAATCCTCGATGGGAATTTTGTCGAGGTCGGGCTCGATATTTCCCCTTGTCCCGCCCACGACGCGCGCCGGCTCGGGGGCCTGGGAGACCGTCCTCGGCTGATCCTCGCGCCTCTCCGGCCTAAGGAACCGGGCCTCGATCCTGCCCATCTCCTTGGCCGCGGCGAGCGGGGGAAGGGATGCGATCCTCGCCGCCTCTTCCCGGTTTTCCCCCAGATGGCGGAGAAGCTCGGGGGCTGCCGCCGATTCCCTGATGGCGAGGGCCATGGGAAGGCTGATGCGGAGCGTCGGGTCGTGCGCCATGGTCATAAGCTCCGGATCGGCCTCGGCCGCCTTCTCCATCCTCTCGCGAAAGGCGCGGTCCGTCTTTGCGATGGTCTCCCTCGCCTGGTGGACCGCGATCTCGGTCCTCAGCTCGAATTTCGCCTTATCGACGGCGTATCGCGCCTTGGCCTGTTCATAGTCCTCCCACCGGCTGAAGCCGGTCGGCTCCGGAGGAACGGGCGCCCCCGGCACGGCGGCCGGCGGCCGGGCCTCGGGCCTCACATCCCTGATGCGGCCTTCGGCCACGCCCTTCCAATATTCCCGCTGCGCCACGAGCTGCTGGATGCGGCTCGCGGCATCCTTTGACCTCTCCGCCTCCGGGGGTTTCGCTCCCTGTCCGTCGATGTTCCCGTCAGGCGTTGCGGGTGACGATCCCGCTTCCTGCGTCGCGGCGGAAGATGGAACTTCCGGTTCTGTCGTCGAGGGTGCCGATTCCTCTCCCGGACCTGATCCGGGATCTACGGCCTGCGTCGCGCTATGGACGATTTCGTCTGCCATGTCTCGCTCCTTCTTTTTTTTCCGTTCCTGCTGCTCTCTCTCCCGTTCCTGGTTCTTGGGTCTTTCTTCGGTCCCCTATCCCGGGCCAGACAAAAAAACGGCACGTGAGTGTGTGGGCACCCACATGCCGCTTCCTTGTCTGCTTTAGTCCCCCTCAAGCCTGGCCGGGCAATCAGGGAAACCCGAAATGTCAGTCTATGTATGTCTCAAAATGCTGCTCCGTATGGTATAATAAAAATCATGATTTCCTATCGTTCTCGCCAATCCACGAACCAAAAAACTAGTTCAAGAGCGATGAAGAACACTGATAGCCCTATAAAATATCCCCCAAAGAGGGCAACGTAGAATTGCAGCTTAGTGCCCTTGAAATCGCAATAATGGGCGGTGGCCTTGCTATTGCTGGTTCCATCGCCGGTGCTATCATCACGGCCCGTCTCACCTACCGCTTCAGTCTTAAACTTCTTAGAGCTCAAAACAGGGAGATTGCCGGTGCCAAACTCCGGGCTGCCTTCGCCCCGGAAATGGCTCGTATGCGACAGATTCAGACCGAAACTTGCGAGGAAGTGCCGCTGGAAATAATCAACGACATGTGGAAAAGAATGGCCCAAAACTGGCAAGCGGTCGAAGAATTTCGCCTCTACCTTTCCAACGAGAAGAAAAAGGCATACGATGAGGCATGGGAAGAGTATTGGTTTCACGGACCTATAGCATATGCAAAGAAGGCCGATATTGGCCTGTATTTTGCCCGTCTTGAAAAACTCTTTGCTTTTACCTCCGGGAGAAGACACTGACTTTTGTATTGCTTTCCCGTCCATTTCTATACCTCGTTGACCCGTTTTCACTTTACAATACTCGCCCTGCCGGGGGCGCGGCACATAGAAAACTCCTGGATTCCGGCGTTCGCCGGAATGACGAAGCACAGAGCTGTCCATCGTTTTTACTGCCGGGGAGTAGCAGCCGTCCGGCTGATACTCCCCGGCTCGGGTGGACGACGGCCTGGAGGAATGGCTCAGATGTGGTGGACTGCGAGCATCGTTGAGCGGAGCCGTACTGTATGTACGGCGTAGCCTCACGAGCGCAGCAGGACGCCGCAGCTGGGCAATTCCGAACAGGCCGTTGGCCGGCCGACCGAAAAGAAATAGGACTATCAAGAGAACACATATCCACTATACCCCACCGCCTATCCCGCCCGGCGGCCTCCGGCCGCCGAATCCGAATATCTCCTGCAGCAGTCCGACGAGCATCTTCCTGACCTCCCCGCTCGTCTCCTGGGCCTCCTTCAGCGCCTTGATCTTCTCCACGTGCAGCTTCTCCTTCTCCACCTCCAACTGCATCTGCTTCACCCGCATCTCCTGCATCTTCACTAGCGTTTGCGGGGGCGGGGGCATCTGCGGCCTCGGAGGCTGCCCCTCCTTGGGAGGCACAAGGGCGGGCGGCATGGTCCTCTCGATGCGTTCCGCGATCTCCTCCGCCCCCAGGAAATCCTGGAATTTGTAGACGAGGTCGCCGGCGACGCTCATGATGGCGGGATAGGCGGCCACGAGCCTTTCAAGAGATGCGGCGGCCTCCTGACGCTGCGTCGCGTAGCTCGGCCCGGTCGTGATAACCACATCGTATTTGCCCGCGGTCAGATCGTTATACCGCGCGTCCGGACCGCTTCTCGTTGCCAACCGCACGAGCTTCTCCCTGTCCATGCCCCGGTAGCGCTCCGGGTTCCGCAGGACCGTGGCCATGGCGGCGGCGGCCGTCGTATTGACGGGCACGAAGGTCTCCGAGTCGTCCGCGTTCCTGATGCGGATATCCCGCTCGCTATCGTAGATTTCGGGGATCATCCCGTTCACGATCCTGCCCGAATGGGCGACGGAGCGGGCAAGGTTGTCGATGAAGGCGAACGTCCCCACGTCGCCCGGCTTCTGCCGCTGGAGGATCGCCTTGCCTGAAAGTTCCGGCCCCCTGTCCCCCACGTCGGAGGCGAACATGCCTATGGTGTCCCTGATGGCCTGCCTGGCCTGGCCGATCTGCTGGAAGACGCCGACGGGGACACCGCCCATATTGACCCTCTGCGGCGGGGGCGCGCCATCGGGGTCCACGTTATACTTCAGAAAGGGGAAGTTCTCCGTGTTGGCCTTCGCATAGTCCTGCTCGTAGCCCTCGAACTGCCTTGCCGTCCCGATCCACGGGGCCTTCGGTATCATATCGACGATCTCGGAGGCGTCCGTCACCCAGAAGTTGAGGAGCCGCTGGGGGTCTTTCGCGTCCCTGACGAGGCTCCGCACAAAGGTCTTCCCCTCGATGTTGCGCTCGGGGCCTTTCACGACGACGATGGGGATGTAGGCGCCGGGAATCTCGTTCGGCCCGTCGAGGATTTGGTCCGCGCAGATCGCGTAGTGCCTGACGCGGGGGACCTCGATCTCCCGTTCCCTCGCGACGGCGGGGGCGGCGCTTTCGGCCCCGCTTTCGGCCGGGGCATCGGCCCCGGCGGCGGCATCGGCCCCGGCGCCATCGACGTCAGGGGCGGCCCCGGCATCCGCCGATAGGGCCGCTCCCCGCGTCCGGGCGAGGGGTTCTTCCACCTCGTCCTCCGGGACCATTGTCCCGTCTTCCATGAGGCACATGGTCTTTGCCTCGTGTTCTATCACGTAGTAGTCGGCGATGAAGAAGGCGTCCTTCTCGAACCATATCTCCTGGCCCACGCCCTTGCCCACCCGCACGGGGTCGCCCGGCGGCTCCTTGCCGGGGAAGCGCTCCTCGAACTCGTCGCGGGTCACCTTCTCCAGGACGAAGCCGTACCGGGCGTCGGCGTAGACCTCGGATTTCGCGGACGAGTCCATGTAGACGAGAAAGGGGTTCTTGATGCGTTCGAGGTATATCTCCTGCAAGAAGGGGTTTTCGTCCGTGTACCTGGTCAGGACGCGCCACGCGCCAAAGCCGCAGGAAACACACATCTCGCCCGCGTAGTCATAGATCGCCTCCGCCCCGGAGAGATACTCGATGTTCGCGATCAGCCCCGAGCGGATCTTCGCGATATTGATGTCCCCCTTAGAATCGACGGGCCTCACCTTCACGCGCGCCCGGTTGTGGCGCATGTCTCCCACGACCTGGTTGACGTATTTCGGAAGCTCGTTCGTCGTGAGGCACGGCCTGCCGCGCAGGCGCCTCCGCTGCTGTTCCCCGTTGTCCCACTGGTCGCCGTTCAGGAACTTCAAATCCTCGATGGCCGCCTGGCGGTTGTGGTCGTCCGCGTCGATCTCGCGGCGCAGCCTTTTTGTGGCAAGGTCCAGAAACTCCCGCTCGTTCTTCATCTCACCCCCATCTCCATCCCGTTCAGGATAGAGGTAACAGACCGCTTTTTCGCACGAGGAGCGTAACCGACAGCGAAGGTGCGAAACGCGTCGGCACCGTGAGAGTGCCAATCGTGCAGCGGATGATCGGCCAGCTTCTTTCTTTCGTCGTCATAGTCGGCCCGGTATCCAACGAGTGCCGAAAGCCCCCGGCTGCATTTGCGCTCATCGAACCAGCAGCTCGACATGATGTTGCGGCCCGCCTCGATGCCCGCGAGCACCGCATTCGTGTCCTTTGCCCGCTTGACCACGATGACGGGCCTGATCCCCAGGTTCTCCGCCGTCTGGCGGCGGCTCGTCCCCGTGCCCATCTCCCGCACATCCGCATCGTGGGGCATGTAGTGGTCGCCGTAAACGTAGGGCCTCTCTTTGAGCGCACTCGCATAATGGGCAAGTCCCTCCCCCTGCGCCTCGTAGTAGTCGATGAACCGAAGCTCCCGGCCGATTGTCTGCATGAACCAGATGGACGTCGCATCATCCATCCCCAGGTCCCAGAAGGTGTAGACCTCGTGGCCGGCGGCATGGGGCACCCCCGTGATGCGGCCATCCGCGCGGGCCTGAGTGAGCTGCTTCGCGTAGTAGGCGCCCCTTACCATCTCCTCGAAGGAGCAGTAATACTCCTGGAGGAAAATCATCTCCCCTTCCGTCTCGCCCAGCTCGGCGGCAAGCTCCCGCCGCTCCTGATCGAGCCTTTCGGCGGAAAAGACCGGCGTATCGACGGCGGAGAGGACCTGGCCGAACCAGCCGGGTTCCGTCCGGGCGAAGTCGTAGAGGGCCTTCCCGTGATTCCGGCCCCTGGGCGTATAGATGAAGAGTGCCCAGCCGTCGTTGTCCGCGAGGATCGGCCGCAGGTACGCCCATGCCAGGGGGTCGGCCACGGCGTACTCGGAAAAGACGATCCCGACAGGGGGCGAGCCGACGAGCGTATTGTAGTTGTCCGAGCCGATGAGCTGCCACGTCGAGCCGTTCTGGAACTCGATGAACATCTCCTGCTCTTTTGTCCTGCGGCGGATCTCCACCGGGAACGCCTCGTCGATGCGCCGCCTGCCCGTTTTCGGGTTGACGGCGTCCCAGACGACCTTGCGCGCCTGATTGTACCGGGGGAGCAAGTGCCAGTAGTTGCCCGTCCGCTCAAGGGCCGCGCACGCGGTGAAGTGAAGGGCCACGTCGTCCTTTCCCCACCGCCGGTGCGCCACCATGACCGCCCGCTTCCCGCCCCGTTCCAGATATGACCAGAGGGCCATCTGGTCGGGCCTCGGCCGCCAGTTCAGGGGCATGGTGAGAAAAGGCGACAAGACCGCGTCATTTCCCGCCATTGACTTCCTCCGAGAACTTTATAATCCGCGCCATTATTGGGGCTAACGTCGCCCCCTTCATCGGCGGAGCCGATGAAGCTTTCCCCTCATAAAAAGGATGGACCGAAGGCGAAAGTCGGCGACCGGAGGCTAGCGTCGCCCCCTCCGTCCACAAAGCACGACCCGCTCCGCGGGTGCCCCGAGCCTCCCCTTCATAAAAAGGATGGACCGAAGGCGAAAAAGGGCTATTTCCCGCCATTGACTTCCTCCGAGAACTTTATAATACGCACGATCATGGCCGCGCCTTTCCGGTTCGCGTCCTGCTTCGAGTCCTTTTCGGAGCGCCTGTAGCCCTTATGGGCTTCAATGTCCTGCCTGGCCCTCTGCCTGATCGCCATCTGCCTCTGGTCCGGCTCGTCGCCGCCTAAGTGAAGCTCCCTTTCCAGCTGATCGACGAGCAGCCCGTCGGGGATGCGCTCGTTGAGCTTCGTGATGAATCCGTCATAGGTCGGACCCGGCCGCCGCGCGTGTTTTTCCGTGGCCTTCTCCGGCTTGTTCCCCGTCTTCTTCTCTGTCTCCCCGACCATGATAAGAGCTTAATTTATCCCGTCATTTCCGTCAAAGTGACAAGGAGGGGTGACAACCAGGCATGTCATGGAGGGGTGACATGGAGGGGTGACAAAAAGCACAAAAACAGATTTTTTTCTCGCAGCGCCCCTTCTCGATTTTTATGTCTTATTGACACTTTCAGGCGACACTTTTACGGACAATTGACGGGGAAGGGCGTAGTTTTATCTCTATGAGCGAAGGATAAATGACGAGGAGGAATAACCGATGAACCTTACATTCTGGCTACCGGCTATGTTTTTTTTGGGTCTCGCGGCAATGGTCCTGTGCTTCCTGTTCCTTGAAGCATGCGACAAGATATAAAAATAGACGACGAGGTGACGCAATGATCTATCTCACGGCGATTATAGCGGTCTTCCTGTTCATTTACCTGGTCGCCGCCCTCGTGCGGCCCGAGTGGTTCTGACCGGAGGCGCGAACCGCACCACTATAAGGAGTGAAAAATGTTTATCCAGACCTGGCTTCTCCCCTTTATGCTTCTTCTCGTGGGGACGGTGATCGCCTTCCCCCTGAGCCGCTACATGGCGTGGATCATGGACGGCAAATACCGGGCGCGGTCGATCCCCGGCTGGTTCGAAAGGCGCGTTGACAGCGGGCCGCAGAACTGGAAGCAGTACACGGCGTCCCTGCTCATCTTCAATGTGGTGCTCTTCGTCTTCGGCTACATCGTCCTCGCGCTCCAGCCATGGATGCCGTTGAATCCCCGCGGCCTGGGGATGCTCGCCCCCAGCACCATCTTCAGCAGCGTGGTCTCGTTCATGACGAACACGGACCTCCAGCACTACTCCGGGGACCAGCACCTGTCGAACTTCAGCCAGATCGTCTGGGCCATCTCCAACCTCTTCATATCGGCCGCGGTCGGCCTCTCCGCCCTCGTCGCAATCATCCGGGCCCTTCGCGGTGACGGCAAGCTCGGTAACTTCTTCCTCGACATGTGGCGGGCGATCATTTATATGTTCGCGCCGATTGCCCTCATCGTCGCCTTCATCTTCATGGTCCAGGGCAGCCCCATGACCTTTCACAGCTCCTATAATGTCTCGACGCTGGAGCCCGCGGCCATGGGCACCACGGACAAGGGCGAGCCGAAGCAGCAGACCATCGTCGTCGGGCCGGTTGCCGCCTTCGAGTCGATCAAGATGCTCGGGACGAATGGCGGCGGGTTTTACGGCATGAACGCGGCCCATCCTTTCGAGAACCCCACCGGGTTGACGAACTTTCTGAACTGCCTGTCGATGATGATCTTCCCCTTCGCCCTCGTCCTCATGTTCGGCCGCATGCTCGGCCGCATGCGCCACGCCTATGTGATCTTTTCCGTCATGCTCGTATTGATGGCGGGCACCATCCTCATGTCGGTCTACTATGACACGCTCATGCCCAACCCCGCATTCACCGCCCATCCCATCGCCAGAACGTACCACATACCCAGCCCCACGGCGCCGGGCGGCGCGCGGGAAGTGAGCCTGCCCACGGTCGCGGGTCTACCCGTCGATCAGCACCTGGGCAACCTCGAAGGCAAGGAGATGCGCTTCGGCACGTCCGCGGGGGCGACCTATGGGGCGGTCACGACAGACGTCACCTGCGGCGCTATCAACGCGGAGGCGGACAGCCTGCACCCCATGGCCGGACTCTCGCCCATGATCGGGATGTGGCTCAACTGCGTCTTCGGCGGCAAGGGAGTGGGCATGATTAACATGCTCATCTACGTCATCATCGGGATCTTCGTCGCCGGCATGATGGTGGGCAGGACGCCCGAATACCTGGGAAGGAAGATCGGGGTCCGCGAGGTAAAGCTCGCCATCGTTACCCTGCTGGTCCATCCGTTCCTCATCCTCCTGCCCACGGGCCTCTTCGCCGCCACGCACTGGGGGCTGCTGGCCGTCAGCAACCCCGGCGCGCACGGCCTCTCGCAGATGCTCTACCAGTTCTCCTCGGCCTCCGCCAATAACGGCTCGGCCTTCGACGGACTCGGCGTCGTCTACGGCTTCGCCAACAACACGAGCCCCGCGCCGACCGCCATCGCATGGGACATCGCGGCGGGCCTCGTGATGGTCTTCGGCCGCTACCTTCCCATTATCGCCCCCATCGCCATGGCCGCGTCCCTCGGGGCGAAAACGGCCGCCCCCTTCGGCCTCGGCACGCTCCGCACGGACACGGCCACCTTCGCCGTCCTCCTCCTCGGAACGATCCTCATCGTCGGCGCGCTCCTTTTTCTCCCTGTCGCCGCCCTCGGCCCCCTCGCCGAGCACCTGGGTCCCATCCCGTTCGGAGGATGATTCGCGAATGAGTGAAAAGGGGAAAGTGGAAAGTGGAAAAAGACAAAAAAAGAGAGAGACAAGGAGTCCGCTATGATGAATAAAGCAGCCGAAATAGCCGAAACCACAGTAGCCGCCGACGCGACAGCGCCCAGCACCCGCCGCCAGAAAAAGCGGCGACTTTTGGAGGCCGACACAACGAAGATTGCGCTCAAGCGGGCCTTCGTCATGCTCAGACCCGACATCCAGTGGAAAAACCCCGTCATGTTCGTCGTCGAGGTAGGCGCCATCCTCACCCTGCTCTTCATCATCCAATCGGCGTGGGGCGCGGGAATCAGCCAGGTGTCGATCGGCTACTTCATCGCCCTCGACGCATGGCTCTTCCTCACCGTGCTCTTCGCGAACTTCGCGACCGCCCTCGCCGAAGCCCGCGGCAAGGCCCAGGCGCAGTCCCTCAGGAAGGCCCGCCACGACACAACCGCCTATCGCCTCACGAACGCGGACGCCGTCGAGGAGGTCCCCTCATCACACCTTTTGCCCGGCGACCGGGTCGTCGTGCAGGCGGGACAGACAATCCCCGGCGACGGGGAGATCATCGAGGGTGTCGCCTCCGTGGACGAGTCGGCCATAACCGGCGAATCCGCGCCCGTCATCAGGGCGTCAGGCGGCGACCGGTCGGGCGTCACCGGGGGCACGGAGGTCCTCTCCGACCGCATCGTCGTCCGGATCACGAGCGGGACCGGTGAATCGTTCCTCGACCGCATGATCGCCCTCGTGGAAGGCGCGATCCGCCAGAGGAGCCCCAACGAGATCGCCCTGACGCTCCTCCTGTCCGCTTTTACCCTGATTTTCCTCATCGTGGTGGTCCCCATCTGGCCCATGGCATGGAACGCGGAAACGTACATGAAGGGCTACCTGGGCGTCAGCGAGACCCTCCGGAGCCTCGGCACGGATGTTCCGACCCTCATCGCCCTTCTGGTCTGCCTCATCCCCACGACCATCGGCGCGTTGCTTTCCGCCATAGGCGACAAGACCGGCACGATCACCATCGGGAACCGGAACGCCACCACATTCCTGCCCATCGGCGACTATTCCGCCTCCGACGTCGGACGGCTCGCCGCCCTCGCATCGGCGGCCGACGAGACACCCGAGGGGAAGAGCATCGTCAGGCTCTTCGAGAAGGAGACGGGGACCGCCACCTCTCCGCCGGCTGGCGCCCAGTTCGTGCCCTTTA
Organism: Syntrophorhabdales bacterium; assembly: GCA_050011095.1. Lineage (GTDB taxonomy): Bacteria > Desulfobacterota > Syntrophorhabdia > Syntrophorhabdales > WCHB1-27 > JBEKJU01. The sequence continues at coordinate 21,031 of JBEKJU010000034.1, read as the reverse complement.
CCGCCCAGACGCGGATGAGCGGCGTCGACCTTGCCGATGGTAAGCGCATACGGAAAGGGGCGTCCGACGCGGTAATACAATTCGTCAAGGAGAACCGGGGCGCGGTCCCGGCCGATCTCGGCGCGCTCGTAGATCAGGTCGCGTCCAAGGGCGCGACACCCCTCGTCGTCGCCGAGGGCGGCACAATCGCGGGGGTGGTCGTCCTCGAGGACATCCTGAAGCCCCATATGAGCGAGCGCTTCGCGCGCCTGCGCAAGATGGGCCTCAGGACCGTCATGATTACGGGGGACAACCCCCTCACCGCGGCCTTTATCGCCGCCAAGGCGGGGGTCGACGGCTTTCTCGCCGAGGCGACGCCCGAGGCCAAGCTCGCCTATATCCGGAAGGAGCAGGCGGGCGGCAGGCTGGTGGCCATGATGGGCGACGGCACGAACGACGCCCCCGCCCTTGCCCAGGCGGACGTGGGCCTCGCCATGAACGCGGGTACGCAGGCGGCGAAGGAGGCGGCCAATATGGTCGACCTCGACAGCGACCCCACCAAGCTGATCGAAGTGGTGGAGATCGGCAAGCAGCTCCTCATCACCAGGGGGGCGCTCACGACCTTCTCCATCGCCAACGACGTGGCGAAATACTTTGCCATCATCCCCGCCCTTTTCGCGGGCACCCTGCCGTGGCTCGTCAGGGTCGATGTGATGCATCTCCACTCGCCCACATCGGCCATCCTGTCGGCGGTCATCTTCAACGCGATCATCATCCCCCTGCTTATCCCGGTGGCCCTGAAGGGGGTGAAATATAGGGCCCTTGGCGCCGATGCGCTCCTTCGGAGGAACCTCGCCCTCTGGGGGCTGGGAGGCATTGTCGTCCCCTTTATCGGCATCAAGCTGATCGATCTCATCATGACGGGCCTGCACCTGGTCTAACCGTCAAGGAGGCATGGACATGGTACGAAACCTTTCGAAAAGTATCCTCTTACTCTTCTTCTCCGTGGTCATCTGCTGCGGCCTCTATCCGCTCGCCCTCTGGGCGATAGGACAGATCGCCTTTCCATTCCAGACGAACGGCAGCCTCATTAAAGGCCCGGACGGGGCGGTCGTCGGCTCGCGGCTCATCGCGCAGCCCTTCACGAAGGACGAGTATTTCCAGCCAAGGCCATCCGCGGCCTCTTACGACGCGTCGGCCTCCGCCTCGTCGGCGCTGGCGGCTTCGAACTACGCCCTTCGCGACCGGGTCGCCCATACGCTCGGTCCCCTCGTCACCTACAAAAACGGACCCAGGGCAGGCCGGCCCGTGGCGCCCGACATAGAGAAATGGTTCGGCGCCGACCGGTTCCAGGGCCAGCCACATATCGTGGCCCAGTGGGCGGACCTCCATAACGGCTCGGCTCAAGGCTGGGTCAAGGCGGATCCAACCCACGCGGCCTATGTGGACGAATGGGCAAAGACGCATCAGGGCATCGTCGCCAAGTGGGTCCGCGACAACCCCGGCGCCCCGAAGCCCGCCGCGGCCGACCTGGCCGTCATATTCTTCGAGGACTTCTCGGCTCATAACCCCGGCCAATTCCCCGCGGCAATCACGTCCAAGGGACCCGACGGCAAGGATCACACGACCCTGGGGCCGGTCAAGGACGGGGCTGACATCCAGTCGACCTTCTTCGATATGTGGCGGCAGGAGCATCCTGACGCGGACCTGAACGACGTCCCCGGCGATTTAGTCACGTCGTCCGCATCCGGCCTCGATCCCCACATCACGCTCCAGAACGCCGAATATCAACTGGACAGGGTGGCCTCGAAATGGGCGGCCGATCTCAAGCGCGACCCCGCCGCCGTAAAAAAGGAGATCGACCGGATGATAGAGGCCGCGTCCGAGGCGCCCTGGTACGGCCTCGCGGGTGAGAAGTTCGTCAATGTCCTCGACGTCAACCTGGAACTCAGGAAGACCTACGGCGCCCCCAAATGACCGAAAAGAAAGTGAAAGGAGAGAGAGACAAAGGCGCAAGACGACGATCTCACGACCGGGCGAGAGCGGGATCAGCTCATATCAGATAGTTCTGGAGGGTCTGATAGCTCCCGAAGTCGGTATCGATGAAGGTCGCCCCGATATTCGTCTGCCCGTTCGAATCCACATGCCGGAGGGCGCACTGCACGGTGAGGGGCCGTGCGCTCTCCGGCAGGGTGAAGACGACCGATATCTTGGAATCATCCCTCATCTCGCACTGAAAGCTGTCCGGCAGCGACACGTGGAGGCCCCCGAGGGAGATATCGTTCACCATGCCCGAGTGGATGGTCCCGTCCAGACCGCTAACCAGGGCGGGCGCGGAGACCTTCTTCCGCAAATAACGGCGCTTCTCCCCTTTCATGCCTTTCGACCCTCTCTGCCCCACATAGTCATACAGAATATTTTCTATCACGGATGACAGGGACCGCCTGTCCGTCTGCGATATCTTTTGAAGGACCTTCCTCAGTTCATCACTGGTGCGAAAGCATATCACGGTACCCCGCGTCACCTTATCTCCTCCTCCATCGCGAAAATGCGCTCCCCATATTTTCTATACCACAAGGCACGGGCAATTACCACAAAATGTGTATAACTTTGTTTCAGAAAATCAGACGTTTGCTGCCTTTCGTGACATAAGGGACATCTCTCCCACACGACGCGTCCATATCCCTTCTCGTGCTCCCGCTCGAGGCGCCTTTGACGCCCCGACGGAGGCACGGCCAGGAAACGCCCGGGGGGGAACGTGTGAAAAAATTAACTGGCGACCCCTTTTCCGTCATTCCGGCCGGGGCACCCTCCGGGTCGCCCGGTAGAGCGAAGCGGGCCTTAATCCCGCGAAGGCGGGACATCCAGTATTTTCCCTCACTTGCGGACTGCCTGGACCCCGGCTTTCGCCGGGGTGACGGATTTAATAAGTCACTTATTTATGCAATCAGACGCTAGCCGCCAGCCGCCCTTTTTTCGCCTCCGCTCCTTCCTTTTTATGAGGGGGAGGCTCCGCGAGCTTCGCTCGCGGAGGGGGCGACGCTAGCCCCAATAATTGTTTGACAAGGCCGCCTATATGGTATTAATTAAAAGGCGGGGTTTTCCCGTAAGGAGAATTTATGCACTTCGAGCGGGCCGGCATCGCGAACACCGAAAAGACCCTGGAGATTGCCTTCAACTATGCGAGGGACAACCACGTGGGGCATATCGTCGTCGCATCGACCGGCGGCTCCACGGCCCGTATCATCCTCGACCGTTTCCCTTACGAGTCTTTCAATATCGTAGTCGTGACCCACAACACGGGGTTCAAGGAGGCAGGCGTCCAGGACTTCCCCGACGCGCTCAGGGACGAGCTTGCCCTGCACGGGATAAGGGTCCTCACGGGGACCATGGTGCTTCGGAGCCTCGGCACCGCCATCAAGGGGTTTACGGGCTATTCCCAGGAGGAACTCGTCGCCGGTACGCTCCGCATGATCTGCCAGGGCATGAAGGTCTGCGTCGAGATCATTGCCATGGCGTGCGACGCGGGACTGATACCCCCCTCCGATGTGGTGGCAATCGCGGGCACGGGACGGGGCGCGGATACGGCCTGCCTCATAAAAGGCGATTCCTCGAACAGGTTTTTTCAGATAAAGGTGCGGGAAATCCTCGCGAAACCGAAGGAGTTTTGATGATCTCAGACAGAGCGCGTTCTCTAAGACCGTCGGCCACGCTCGCCATCGCGGCGAAGGAAAAGGCCCTCAGGGCGCAGGGGCTCGATATCGTCGGCTTCGGGGCCGGCGAGCCCGATTTCGATACACCGAACCACATAAAGAAGGCGGCCATCGACGCGATCATGGACGGCTGCACGAAATATACCCCGGCGGACGGCATAGCCGAGCTTAAGGACGCCATCATCGCCAAGTTCAAGAAGGACAACGACCTCGAATACAAGCAGGATGAGGTCATCGTCACGTGCGGCGGCAAACACGCGATGAGGTCATCGTCCCCACGCCCTTCTGGGTCTCCTACCCCGCCATGATCGAGCTTGCCGGCGCGACGCCGGTCTTTGTCGAGACTCACGAGGAGGAGGACTACCAGCTCACCGCGGAGATGGTGAAGAAGCACGTGACGGACAGGACGAAGGGGATCATCCTCAACTACCCGTCGAACCCGGCCGGCTCCGTCTACCACATCCGCAACCTGGAGGAGATAGGGAAGCTCGCCGTCGAGAACGGGATCTACCTCGTCTCGGATGAGATTTACGAAAAGCTCGTCTACGACGGTTACCAGCACACGAGCATCGCGTCCCTGGGCGGGCCCATCAAGGAGATGACCATCATCACCCACGGCGTCTCCAAGACGTATTCCATGACGGGCTGGAGGATCGGCTTCGCCGCCGGGCAGAGAGACGTGATCCGGGCGATGGGCACCATCCAGAGCCAGAGCACATCCAACCCTGCCTCCATATCCCAGAAGGCCGCCGTGGCCGCCCTGACCGGGCCGCAGGACTTCGTGGGCTTCATGGTGAAGGAATTCGCCCGAAGGAGGGATGTCTTCGTCGCGGCCCTACGCGCCATGGAGGGCGTGACCTGCTTCAACCCGAAAGGCGCCTTTTACCTCTTCCCCTGCTTCAAGGCCCTCGCGGGCAGGACGTATAAGGGAAGGAAGGTGACGTCCATCTCCCAGTGGACGGAGATACTCCTCGAAGATTTCCACGTGGCCGTCGTGCCGGGAAGCGAGTTCGGCAAGGAGGGGCACCTCCGGCTCTCCTTCGCCACGTCCATGGAGGTCATCGAAAAGGGCATCGAACGCATCAAGAAGGCGGTCAGGGCCCTGGACTGATACCGGGTCCGCCCCGCTTTTGCCTTGCAAAGACTCATCATTTTTACTCCCCTTCAACTTGTGGATTCCCTGCTGCTTGCAGCAGGGTCATTTATTAACCGTCTCATAATACCCTTGTCATACCGGACTTGATCCGGCATCCAGGAACGTAATGGATTCCGGCTTTCGCCGGAATGACGGCGAGAAAGACAATTATGAGACGGTTAATAATACCCCATAAAATGCAGCATCAGCACCACTATTGCGGCGAACAGGCAGTAGTAGCCGAAGTAATGCCATCTCCCCCGATCAAGCCAGCGAGTCAGCCATCGCAGCGCCAGTAACCCTGCAAGGAAGCTTAAGACCAGACCGAGCAAACCGGGCAGGAACAGACCCGGCATTGATCCGGCGCCTGTTGCCTCAAGCGATTGGCGTGACGCGATCAACCGCATTGTCTCGCGGATCACCACGGGCGGCGTCAGAATAACCGCCAGGGCAAAACTGAATTCCTCGACCGGCCGCCTTGATGCCCCCGTCAATAATCCGCACGAAATAGTCGCGCCCGATCGTGAGAATCCGCGAAAGGGCAGACAGAGGCCCTGTACAATCCCCATCCAGGCTGCCTGCCTTCCGAGGACCGGGACCTCCCTGTCATTCGCAGCGCGGTGATATCGGAGCCCGGACCAGATGATCAGGATTCCGGCGGCCGCAAGGGCGACGGCCATCAGGGGGAGGTTCCCGAACAGCAGCTCGATCTCGGCTTTGGGCGCGTTGCGGAATACATATCGCTCGATGGCGGTCTTGACGGTCATTCCAACCATGCCGGTCAGAATAGTCGCGAGAATGAGAAGCCTTATCCAGGGCCATGATCTTTCCCACGAGGAAAAATACGCGTCCGCCCAGGACCTCCAGAAATAGATGATCACCGCGAGCATTGTGCCTGTATGGAGCATGACCAGAAGCAGGGTCATTTCCGGCGCGGTAGGGTCCAGACCGAGCATCTTTTCAGCGACGATGACGTGAGCGGAGCTGGATACCGGCAGAAGTTCCGCGAGGCCCTGAACAGCCGCGAGTATGACGATGGAGAGTATGGAAATCATGGCTATGCCTCCCGTTGAAAGTCTTGTCCCCCTCGGGTGTTTCATTGTCCTTCAATTCTCTCCAAGTATCAAGTGGGGGCAACTCCACATATTCCCGCCCCCTTTTCGCCCGGTCGCGCTGCTCGACGCCCTGCGATTGCCGCGGCATCGGGTCGGACATAGATTTAGCATGGCCACTCGTGGCAAAGAACCGGGAGGTGAAAGATGGTCTATGATTATGATCTCGTCGTGATCGGAGGCGGCGCCGCGGGATTGGTCGCCTCAAAATTCGCCGCCGGTGTCGGCAGGAAGGTGGCGCTTATCGAGAAAAGCAGGCTTGGCGGGGAATGCACGCTCGATGGGTGCGTGCCGAGCAAGACCCTCATAAAGACGGCAAGGGTCTTTCACGAGATGAATGGTGCCAAACGTGTCGGACTCGACGTGAAGCAGCCGATACCGGTCACGAAGGAAGGCATCCTGCCGCATGTGCGGTCGGTCGTGGAAGCGGTTTACGAAGGGCACACTCCCGAGGTGATCGAGCGGCTCGGGATATGGGTAATAATCGGAAGCCCTCGCTTCAGGGATAATCACCGCCTGGAAATAGGCGACACGATGCTTTCCGCCCGCACGTTCATCATCGCGACCGGCTCGTCGCCTCTCGTGCCCTCCATTCCAGGCCTCGATAGCGTTCCCTTCCTTACAAACGAAACGCTATTCGGTCTGCGGCGCCTGCCCGGATCCTTGATTATTCTCGGCGGCGGGCCGATAGGGATCGAGATGGCCCAGGCTTTCAGCTACCTTGGCGTCGTGGTCACGGTTGTCGAGATGGGGGCGCAAATCCTCGTTAGAGAGGACAGAGAGCTATCCGGCCTTCTCGCGGACCGGCTATCCCGACAGGGGGTGGCGCTGCGAACGGGCTCGAAGGCCGTAGCCGCCGCATGGATTGACAATTCCGTCGAATTGACCGTGGAGGAGCCCGACGGAAGGCGAAGCCGGATCGAAGCCGAAGCGCTCCTCGCCGCAGTTGGAAGAAGGGGGAACGTAAACAGCCTCGGCCTCGAGGCCGCGGGGGTGGAATACTCTCAAAAGGGCATCAAGGTCGATGAGAGGCTCCGGACAACGGCCGGCAATATTTACGCATGCGGAGATGTCGCCGGTCCCTACCAATTCTCGCACATGGCCGAGTACCAGGCAAGGATCGCGGCGCGCAACGCGCTCCTTCCCCTGACGCAGGCGGCAGACTACAGTAACTACATCTGGTGCACGTTTACCGATCCTGAATTCGCCCATGCGGGTCTAACCGAGGACGAAGCCCGTGAGCGGACCGGCGACAGGGTCAGGGTCTTCCGGTGGCGCTATGGCGATACGGATCGCGGCAGGACCGAAGCGGATGAGTTTGGTGTGGCCAAGTTCATCTGCGATCGTTCCTACAGGCTTCTTGGCGCCCACATCCTCGGCGCCAGGGCGGGCGAGTTGATTCACGAAGCGCAAGTCATCAAGACGTTCGGCATCCCTTTCCATAAGCTCGACTCGGTTATCCACATCTATCCGACCTTTTCCGATGTAATCAAACAGCCCGCGAAAATGAGCCGCATCGACAGGCTACAGGGCAGTTTCCTCGTCAGAGCGGCGAGGAAACTGCTCGTTCGGAAGGGCTAACGGCGCGACACAAGCCTCCCGGCGGGACCGCCGTTGTCGAGGAGGTAATACGATGCGGCCACCGGCATTGCGACTCGGTATCATGGCCTCATTACAACATTAACGGCTGCCCTACTATGCCCTTCCGTGAGTCTCCAAAGGGCCGTGCGAAACTCTCAACCATGCCAGGAACGCCCGAAAGAATATCCCCGTCCCGAGGCCCCAAGAGCCATTAATGAGAAATGCGGTCAGAAGCAGGGGGAAATGCCAGCCTCCCCCCATGGGTAGTCCTTTCAAGGGAAAGACCATCAGGAGGGCCACCAACGAAGGAGGGATGGCTCCGAACAGGATTGCCGTCACCCAGTAACCCCAGCCGCGGGGAAAGGCGAACTCGATCAGCCCAAACACAATACCCCAAATGCCGCCCCAGAAGGCCAGAGAGATCACCGCCGGCACCCTGAACGGATGGGTCGGCGCAACCGGGAAAGGCCCGAATGGGGCTACCCCGGCCCCCCAGAGCAGGGCCAACATCAACTGATGAAAGACGAGGGTGGCAAAAAAACCTGCAACAAAACCGAAGAATACCCGTGTCGGAACAGAAACAGCTCCGTCGGCCATGAAAACCTCCTCGTCAAGGCCGGCACGTCGTCGCGCATGGTTTCGCCATCGTTTATCCGGCCATGGCATATAACCTTGTTCTAATCATGGAAGATGACAAACGCAACGACCTCTCGCCGCAGGCGTGCAAGAGCCTCAAAGGATGCGTATATTCTCCTTAAAAAGAAACGGGCAAGGGAGATAATAGATGAGAAATGAGATGATTTTGCTAGTGTTGCCCCTATGTCTCATGTTTACAATGTTCTCGACGGTGATCGGAAGCAGCGGCCAGGCAGCCCCGGCCACGCTGGAAAAGGCCACCTTCGCGGGCGGCTGCTTCTGGTGCATGGTTCCGCCTTTCGAGAGCCTCGACGGGGTGGTTTCAGTGACATCGGGCTATACCGGAGGTCAGAAAAAGAATCCGACCTACGAAGAGGTTTCATCGGGGACGACCGGCCACGCTGAATCGATTCAGATAGTCTACGATCCCTCGAAGGTCGGCTACAAAAAGCTCCTCGACGTTTTCTGGCACAACATAGATCCGACGGTCAAAGACAGGCAGTTCTGTGATGTGGGCGCCCAGTATAGGACCGCGATCTTCTATCATACCGAAGAGCAGAAAAAACTGGCGGAGGACTCAAAAAAGACCCTCGAGCAATCAGGAAAACTCCCCGGACCTATCCATACCGAAATTGTCCCCGCTTCCGAATTCTATAGGGCCGAGGAATACCACCAGGACTATTACAAAAAGAACCCGCTGCACTATAAGTTCTATCGCTGGAATTGCGGCCGCGACCAGCGCCTGAAGGAAATCTGGGGGGACAAGGCGGACATACACGGATAGGCAGGCGGTTCCGGCGCGCGCAGGGAGGACACCTTGGGAAGGTAAACGACTTGCCTGTTGCCCTCTTTTACCGATATCAGCAGATTTGTACCGCTTCCGACTGGCGCACCTAATAACAAAATGAGACTGATACTCCCCGGCAAAAAAAGGCGATGGCGCATGACACCTCTACCCCCGGCGCATCCAGGGGGCCAGGGACTTGGGCTATCATAACTTGCTTGCACTTGATAGCATATTCTGATATCATACGATATGAAGGCAAAACACCGGCGCACTCTTGAAGCAATTTTTGCGGTTCCCACGCGGGGAGGTATCGTATTTTCCGATATTGAAGCCCTGGTAATTGCGCTCGGCGGGAATGTCCGGGAAGGTGCCGGCTCTCGCATCGTCTTTGAGCTGAAGGAAAGTCGACAGGACCTTCATCGACCCCACCCGGACAAGGAAGCAAAAAAGTATCAGGTCGAAGAACTGCGCGAGTGGTTGAGAGAATTGGAGGTGACACCATGAAAAACGTGATGACCTATAAGGGGTATGCGGCCCGGATCGAATTCGATCAAAGGGATAATATTTTTACCGGGAAGGTGATAGGGATAACCGATAGCATCACGTTCCACGGAGAAACCGTGAAAGAACTCCGGGACGATTTTCAGGCGGCCATCGATCACTATATCACTGATTGCGCGGCCACGGGTCGCAGGCCATTAAAGGCGGCGTCCGGCAAGCTGATGCTCCGTGTTTCTCCCGAGGTTCACGCCAGGGCCCTCGCTACAGCAAAAACCGCGGGTAAAAGCCTCAATCAGTGGGCCGAAGAGGTCCTGGATAAAGCCGCCCACATGTGAAAAGGAGGGTGGATCGGCGCGAAGGACTTCCTTATTTATACTTTGAATTGTTTGCGATTCGTGCAATGATAGAAACGGTAATGCGCAGCTTATAAGGGTTTCATTGCGCGGCCGGAGAGAAGAGAAAAGGACGTGCGGGAAGGAACGTTGGGAACCAAACGTCCCCGGTTCCTTCTGGGATATTCAAAATTTCGTCTGTATAATCACTTGTTGTGCCGAGGGGCAGAAGATGAATCCATACGATACATATGACCTTGAAACTATTCCGGAAGTGAAAACATATATTTCCGGTCTCCAGACAATTCAGCCTAAGATGCGCGCCGAACACTACCGCATTCTGCAGGCGCAGTATCAAATGCCAAATCACACCGCAAACACCAAACAAATTGCCCATCATGCTGCAATAGATGGGCACTACAGAGTCAACCTATTGTATGGTCTCCTGGGGCATATGTTCTGTGATGCGACGGGTTTTGTACCTGAACTCCGGCCCGATGACAGCGCCCGATGGTGGGCCGTGTGGTCAGTCGGCCACAGGACCAGGGATGATGGATTTCTTTGGGAGATGCGGCCCCAAGTCGTGGAGGCACTGAAAATTCTGGAATGGGTACAGGCGGCTCCCGTATCGGAGGATACGTATAGAAAACAAGAGGAGGAACGAACTGCAAAGTCACTACGTAGCTCTGAGATGGAGAGACAGAGCCGCATGGCTGGAGCGCCAACCCACCCCGCTGTATTGCAGGTTTTACGCACTGAATTCCAGCGTAACCCCGATGTGGTTGCGTCTGTTCTTTTCAGAGCGGAAGGGCGTTGTGAACTTTGCCGAGCAGTTGCACCCTTTCAACGGGCATCGGACGGCTCGCCATATTTGGAAATTCACCATATCGTTTTTCTGTCAGATGGGGGTGAAGATACCGTTCGCAATTGTGTTTCACTGTGTCCAAACTGCCACCGAGAAGTGCACTGTGGAAAGGAAAGAAACCGGCACAACAAGGCGCTGCGCCTGATCGCCGAAAAAGCCGGCTCCGGGTGATCCTCATGTCCGGCCTCGCCTCGCAATGGCTTGACTGCCCATATCCTGTTGGCTATACTTAGAATATCCACAGGGGGTGTCAACATGGTGACGAAAATCCAGAAGTGGGGAAACAGCCAGGGGTTGCGCCTTGCGAAGCATGTGCTCGAAGGCGCGCACATATCGGTGGGTGACGACGTCGACGTTACCGCGCGGGACGGCCTGATCGTCATCACACCGGCAAGACGCGTTCGCGGCAAGCGAAGTCTGCAAGAACTCGTATCACGCATACCCGACGCCTACAAAGCCGAAGAAATGGATTGGGGCGCGCCGGTGGGCAAAGAAGACTGGTAAGTGAAAGCGTACGTTCCGAAAAAAGGGGACTTCATCGCCGTCACCTTCGATCCGCAGTCGGGTCATGAGCAAAAAGGCCGTCGCCCCGCGCTTGTCGTGAGCAACACCCTCTTTAATGAACAAACCGGCCTCGCTATCGCATGCCCGCTGACAACCACCGATCGGGGTTACCCTTTTCACGTGATGGTCGCCGGGAATCCGGACGTGGTGGGATTTGTGATGGTCGAGCAGGTCAAGTCCATCGATTACCGTGCACGTCAGGCCAAGCCCATCGGAAAGGCCCCGGATGATCTGCTCGATGAAGTTCTTTCGATACTTGATGCCTGTATCTATTGAAAGGACGCTGTGAGGACACTGAAAGGATGACATGAGACTCTTCGACATACACAGCGACGGCAAGTTCGGTGAATACGTTCAGACGCCGTTTCAGGTCAATCACGAAGAGGCCGTACTGGAGGGTTGGCTTGAATCCAATCCCGACGGCATCGTCGAGGACGGAAAAATCCTCATCGTCGGTCGTCAGGTCGTTACGAACTTCGGAGGCTTCATCGACCTTGTCGGTATTGACCGGCAGGGTACCCTTGTGGTGGTCGAGCTGAAAAGGAATAGAACGCCACCTGACACCCTCGCCCAGGCCCTTGAGTATGCAGCCTTCGCAGCGCGTTTGGATACCGGACAGCTTGAGGCCATACTCCGCTCATACCTCAGCGACGAGTCATCGAACCTGGCAGAACACCACCGGGCATATTTCGAGCTCGGCTCCGACGAAGCCGTCTCCTTCAACAAGGACCAACGGGTCGTCATTGTGGGCCAGCGGGTCACACCCGAGATAAGGCAGACGGCTTCTTTCCTTCGGTCTAAGGGAATCAGGGTTACCTGTGTCGAGTTCACTTTTTTTCAGGGCGACGGCGGGACGCGCCTTCTGTCCCAGGAGATTGTCGTCGGCAACGAAGCTGACAAGCCTGCTCAAGTGGCTTCCGGTTTCCTGCCAACGGCGACCGAAAGCGGATTCACGGCGTCTCTTGACGACAACGGCAAATCAGTGTTTTCCGGGATACTGGCACTCGCAAAGGACAGGTCGATGCCCATTCACTGGGGAACCAAAGGGTTTTCCCTCAATGTCAACCTCGGCGGCAACCATGTCGCCGTTTGCTACGGCTACCCGAAAGACAGTGTGTACAAACAGTCAGTTTACACCGCCATGGCCGGACCGGGCAGCATCACTAACAAAACCGCGGCACCCGAGGAAGTCGTCAAGGTGCTTCGGGCCAAGGCGCAATCAACGGGTTTGTTTAGCCCCGCAGGCCGAGAACTGAAATGCCCAATCAATCGTAGCTTCACGGAGTCTGAAGTCTCCGCTTTGTTGGCCTGGATTGAAGCTGTCGAGGAAGCGATCAGAAAGTATGGCCCAAAGGAATAATTGCCGAACAGGGAATGTCCCCAAAATGGCCCTATCGATGGAGACCACGTATGGAAGCAGTGAAGATTTCCCCGAGGTTCCAGGTTGTGATTCCTAAGAAACTTCGAGATGCCTTGAAGCTGTCGCCGGGGCAAAAGGTTCAAATGGTTATGTATGGCGACAGAATCGAGATGATCCCTCTGAGAAAAATCTCGGAAATGAAAGGGTTCCTCAAAGGAATCGATACCACGGTTGAAAGAGACCCTGATAGATTATGAATGTTGCAAAGAAGAACGGATAACCACGCTATGCGCCCGATCGCCGAAATCGCCTGACCCCCCTATACCTCTATCGCCCTTGACATGTATGCATTTAATTGCCATACTTATGCATATCATACCGTGAGGTTACACCCATGAGAACAACGCTGAATATTGATGACAGCCTGATCGACAAGGCATCAAAAATGACAGGGATTAAAGAGAAAACCGCACTGGTGAGGCTCGGGCTGGAGGCCCTTATCGCAAGAGAAAGCGCGAGTAGGCTTGCCAGGCTCTTTGGCCGATCGGCGAGGCGCGGAAAGGCCAAATGTACTGGATGTACATGACCTTTTCGCAACGAAGCGGGCGGACAAAAGGACGAGCCAGATGGCCCATTTATTTTCTGACGAGCCCTAAGTAGAATGGTTCTTGTCGACACATCCGTCTGGGTCTCTCATTTACGGAAGACTCACGCCGGGCTTGTGGATCTGCTCAACGATGGAGAGGTTGCCTGTCATCCATTTATCCTGGGCGAACTTGCATGTGGAAATCTCAAGAACAGAACGACCATACTTATGCTTCTGGAAGCCCTGCCGATGGCCCTTCCGGTAGAGCATAAAGAGATACTTGCGTTCATGGCTCGGAAGGAAATAAATGAGTCGGATGGCGAAGGATTTTTGGCCGATCGGCGAGGCGCGGAAAGGCCAAATGTACTGGATGTACATGACCTTTTCGCAACGAAGCGGGCGGACAAAAAGATGAGCCAGATGGCCCATTTATTTTCTGACGAGCCCTAAGCATCAACAATAAGGGCAGATAACCCGCCCCCTCCTCCTCGGGGGGGCCTGTAAGACTGGCGCCCGAAGGTTTTTTTACCGCCGGCATCATCGAAATGGATGGGTTTATGATGCCGGCCGCGCCGTCCATGGGCACTATTAAGAAACAAGCGACGAGACAAAAAGGACGGGCGGAAAACCACGCACCTACCCCGCGCCCCACCTTTACTTTGCCTTCCCGCTGATGATAGAATTAGCCGCGCATGCCCGCATCACCGCCCCCCATACATGAGAGAACCCGCGCTCGCCGCACCGGTCGGCCCCTCGCCTTCCGCGCCCTCGCCCCCGGCTACGCCCTGTGCGCCGCCCGTATCGCCGCACTCCGCCTTCGCGCCCGCATCACTGCCCTCGCCCGCCTCCGCATCACTGCCTTCTCCTTTTTCGCCTGCGCCCTCGTCCTGACGCTCGCCGCCTGCGGCAACAACCCCTACCCCTCCGACGCCCCGGCCCTCACCGGCTACACCGCCCTCACCGAGGACCCCCGAACCCTCGACCCCGCTCAGGTCTCCGACACGAACTCCGCGGAGATCCTCGACCAGATATACGACTCCCTCTACCAGAACGCCTACCTCGACCGGCCCTACCACGTCGAGCCCGCCCTCGCCGCCGGCTACCCGGAAAAACGCACCTTCTCCGAGACCGTCAAGGAGAAAGGCGTCGCGAAGACGGTCACGAGGATGGAGTATACCTTCAGGCTTAAGGACGACATCTTCTTCCAGGACGACCCCTGCTTCCCCGGCGGCCACGGCAGGCGCGTCACCGCGAACGATGTCATCTACTCAATCAAGAGGCTCGCGGACCCCACGGTCCAGGCGACGGGATACTGGCTCGTCGCGGGCAAGATCAAGGGTATGGACGACTACTTCAAGAAAGCGGCGGCCAGAGGCAGGGCCGACTACTCCGAGCCCGTGGAGGGCCTTAGCGCCCCCGACGCGCGCACGCTCAGGATCACCCTGACCGAGCCCTACCCCGCCTTCATCTACGTCATGAGCATACCCTACACGGCCCCCGTCGCCCACGAGGCCGTCGACTACTATAACGCCCCCGGCAGGGACGGCTTCTCCCGCCACCCCGTGGGCACTGGCGCATACCGGCTCAAATTGTGGCGGCGGCAGCACCGGATCATCCTCGCGAGGAACCCCACCTTCAGGCCCGACTACTACCCGGCCACGGGCGCGCCCGGCGACCGCGCGGACGGCCTCCTCGAAGACGCGGGCAAGCGCCTCCCCTTCCTCGACGAAGTCTGGTACACGATCATCTCCGCGGGCCAACCCGTCTGGCTCCTCTTCCTCCAGGGATACCTGGACGCCTCCGGCATCCCCCAGGAGCAGTTCGACAAGGTGGTCACGAAGAGCCTGGAGCTATCGGACGCATTCATGAAAAAGGGCATCACCCTGGAGATCGCGAGCGACCTGGACGTCCACTACATCGCCTTCAACATGCGCGACCCCATCCTGGGCAAGAATAAATACCTCCGCCAGGCCCTCTCGCTCGCCTACGACTCGGACCTCTTCAACGATATCTACCTGAACGGCCGGGCCATCGTCGCCCAGGGGCCGCTGCCGCCCGGTGTCTTCGGCTTTGACCCCGCTTTCAAAAACCCCTATCATACGCACGACCTCGGCCGGGCGAAGGAGCTTCTCGCAAAGGCGGGCTATCCCGGCGGCATCGACCCGAAGACGGGTGGGCCCCTCGAACTCACCTACGACATCGGCTCCGATTCGGTCCGGGCCCGCGAGGCGGCCACCTTCGACATGCGCTGCTTCGAGCAGCTCGGCATCCGCATGAGGCTCCAGGTGAACACCTTCTCCCAGTACCTCGAACGGACCATCAAGGGCACGTTCCAGATGACGTCGTCCGGCTGGCTCGCCGACTACCCCGACCCCGAGAATTTCCTCCAGCTCCTCTACGGCCCGAACGCGCCGCCGAACCCGAACAGCTCCTCCTTCGCGAACGCCGAATACGACCGGCTCTACGAGCGGATCAAGACCATGGAGGATACGCCCGAGCGGGCCGCGCTGATCCACCGGATGGTGGAGATCGTCACCGAGGAGTGCCCCTGGATATTCAATGTCCACACGCCCTCCTACGTGCTCCGCCACTCGTGGTGCAAAAACGGCAAATCCCATAGTATTTCCGGCAATTACAGGAAATATCCGCGAATAGACGTTGCGGCGCGCGACGCCTATCGGACATCACAGAACAGGCCCGCGGTAAAGCCCCTCGTCTACGCCGCCGCCGCGCTCGTTGCCTTCGCCCTGCCCGCCTTCGTCCGTGCATCGAAGAGAAGGAGGCGCGGAAAGTAATGGCCGCCTACATCGTCCGAAGGCTCCTCCTTGCCGTCCCGACCGTCCTCGGGGTCTGCCTCCTCACGTTCCTCCTCTTCAACGTCTTCGCGAGCCCCGAGGCCATCGCCCGCAAACAGCTCGGGAAAAACCCGACGGCCCGGCAGGTGACATCGTGGATCCACGCCCACGGCATGGACAAGCCCATGTTCGTGAACGTGGCGCGCGCACCCGACGGCCGAATCCACCCCTTCGACAGCCGCTTCTTTAACCACATGAAGGAGCTTGTCCTCTTCCAGTTCCCCGAGTCTGACTACCTCCACGAGCGGGTGGGCGACCTCCTGAGAGAGAAGATCGGCCCCTCGCTCACGATCACGATCCCCGCCTTTCTTCTCTCCATGCTCATCACGCTGCCGCTGGCGCTGTTTGTCGCCTATTGGCGGGGGACGTACCTCGACAGGGCGGCGCTGTTCGCGTGCGTCATCCTGATGAGCATCGTCGTCCTGAACTACATCATCATCGGCCAGTACCTCCTCGCCGTAGTCTTCAAGTATTTCCCCATCTACGGCTATGCCTTCGGCGTCGGCGCATGGAGGTTCGTCCTTCTGCCCGTGATCCTCGCCGTCGCGTCCGGCCTCGGCGGCACCCTGCGCTTCTACCGGACGGTCATGCTGAACGAGGTCCGGGCGGACTACGTGAGGACGGCCATGGCAAAGGGCGTCGGCGAGGGGGCGGTCCTCTTCAAGCACGTCCTCAAGAACGCCATGATCCCGATCCTCACCGTAACGGTCCTCTCCATCCCGTTCCTCATCACGGGGAGTCTCCTGCTCGAGATGTATTTCGGCATACCCGGCATGGGGAACCTCATGCTGAACGCGATCAACAACCATGACTATCCCGTCATCAGGACGCTCGTCTACATCTATTCGCTCCTCTACATCGCGGGGAGCGTCCTGACCGATATCAGCTACACCCTGGTCGACCCCAGGGTCACCTTCGAGTGAGGGAATAGAAGCGTGGCAGGGGCGCACCTTACAATCGCCGCACGACGGATAAAAAAAGACAAACAGGCCCTGGCCGCCTTCTTCGTCATATGTCTCTTCGCCCTCGTCGCGCTCCTCGACGTGGTGCCCGCGCCCAGGCACGATCCGGCCTCGGGCGGCCTGAAGTGGACGGGGCGGACCGCCCTCGACGCCCTCTTCCGGAAGGACGTGGAGCGCTCTTATTCGCCCCCCCTCGCCACGACGGGCGTGCTCAACCGCCACGAGTTCGCGCTGAAATCGCGCCACCTCCTCGGCACGAACAACCTGGGCGAGGACGTTTTCTATAACGCCCTCAAGGGCGTGAGGACCGCCTTCATCATCGGCATCGTCCCCTCCGTGATCGCCGCCTTCTTCGCCATATTCCTGGGCCTTTTCGCGGGTTTCTACGGGGGCGTGATCGATGACGCGATCCAGTACGTCTACCAGGTGCTCGCCTCCATCCCCGGCATCCTCCTTTTGATCGCCATGCTCATGGTGCTCGACCGGGGCCTCTGGCAGCTCTGCGTGGTCCTGGGCGTCACGTCCTGGGTGGGGCTCTGCCGCCTCATCAGGGGCGAGACCCTCAAGGTGAAGGGCATGGAATATATCGAGGCGGCCCGCGCCCTCGGCGCGCGGGACGGCCGGCTCCTCTTCCGGCATATCCTGCCGAACGTGACGCACCTCATCATCATCGAGATGACCCTCGATTTTTCCGCCCTCGTCATGGCGGAGGCGGTGCTCACCTATATCGGCGTCGGCGTCGAGCCGGGCACCGGGAGCTGGGGCAGGATGATAATGATGGCCGACAGGGAGCTGCCGAACGGCATATGGTGGAACCTCACGGCGGCATCGGCCTTCCTCTTCCTCCTCGTCCTCGCGTTCAACCTCTTCGCGGATGCCCTCCGGGACGCCCTCGACCCGCGCCTGAGGATGGGGTGAGGGGATGGCACCGTGCAAAGGGTCTTACCGCCTGCATCATCGAAAGGGATACCTCGTGAGGGGGAAAGTAGTAATAAACTGTACGGTTCTTTACCGCCGGCATCATCGAAATGAAAGGGTTTATGATGCCGCCGTCCATCAGCGATGCACAACGCACTGGCACTAACAGCCAATGAAGAAGGACAAGCAGAGAAGGCGCGCATGGACCAGGCCGATATCGAAAATGACGAGGTCTTACAGATCGAGGACCTCCGGACATATTTCTTTACGGACGAGGGCACGGCCCGCGCCGTCGACGGCGTGTCGCTCTCCGTCCGGAAGGGGCGTACGGTCGGCCTCGTCGGGGAGTCGGGCTGCGGCAAATCGATCACGGCCCTCTCCATCCTCCGGCTCATCCCCCAGCCGCCGGGCAGGATCGTGGGCGGCAGGATCACCCTGGCCGGCAGGGACATACTTGCCCTCCCGGATGCCGGGATGCGCGATATCAGGGGAAGGCTCGCCTCAATGATATTCCAGGAGCCCATGACGAGCCTCAACCCCGTCTTCACCATCGGGTACCAGGTGATGGAGGCGGTCCGCATCCACACGGGCATGGCAAGGAAGGCGGCCCGCCAGGTCGCCGTCGAGTACCTGAGCCGGGTGGGCATATCGGGCGCCCGCCGGACGATGGCCGAATACCCTCACCAGCTCTCGGGCGGCATGAAGCAGCGCGTCATGATCGCCATGGCCCTCTGCCTCAGGCCCGGCCTTCTCATCGCGGACGAGCCGACGACCGCCCTCGACGTGACGATCCAGGCGGGGATCCTCAGGCTCATGCGGGACATGCAGGACGAGACGGGCGCGGGCCTCCTCCTCATCACGCACGACCTGGGCATCATCGCCGAGATGGCCGACGAGGTGGCGATCATGTACGCGGGGAAGATCGTCGAATACGGACCGTGCGAGGCGATCTTCGCATCCTTCCTCCATCCCTATACCGAGGGTCTCTTTAAAAGCCTGCCGGGCAGGACCGCCAGGGGCGAAAAACTCTACACCATCGCGGGCGCGGTCCCCGCGGCCCACATGTTCCCCACAGGGTGCAGGTTCCATCCCCGGTGCGTCCTCGCCATCCCGCGATGCGCCGCCGATGAGCCGCCCCTCGTCACGGTCGGCGACGGACACCAATGCGCCTGCTGGGTGCGGGCGGGGGCCGGACCTTCCGATGAAGCCGGGCGGACGCCATGATGCTTGAAGTGCGGGATCTCAGGATGTATTTCCCCATCAGGCGCGGCCTCCTCAGGCGTGTCACGGGGAACGTGAAGGCCGTCGACGGCGTGTCGCTCTCCGTCGACAAAGGCGAGACGGTCGGCCTCGTCGGGGAGTCGGGCTGCGGCAAGACGACCGTCGGAAAGTGCATCCTCCGGCTGCTCGCGCCGACAGGGGGTCACATCCTCTTCGACGGCGAGGATATCGCGCCTTTGAGGCGAAACGAGCTAAAGGCTTACAGGAGGCGGATGCAGATGGTCTTCCAGGACCCCTTCGGGTCGCTCAACCCCCGGATGACCGTCTCCGACATCGTGGGCGAGGGCCTCGTCATCATGGGGGAGCGCGCCGTCCGGGAGAAGGTGTTCGGCCTCCTCGATGTAGTGGGACTGGCGCGCGAGGCCGCCTCCAGGTATCCCCATGAGTTCTCCGGCGGCCAGAGGCAGCGCATAGGCATCGCCAGGGCGCTGGCGGTCAACCCCTCCTTCCTCGTGTGCGACGAGCCCGTCTCCGCCCTCGACGTCTCCATCCAGGCGCAGATCATCAACCTTCTCGAAGACCTCCAGGCGAGGCTCGGCCTCGCGTACCTCTTCGTCGCCCACGACCTCTCGGTCGTGCGCCACATCGCCCGCAGGATCGCCGTCATGTACGTGGGGAAGCTGATGGAGGAGGCCCCGACCGAGGAGATCTTCGCCCGCCCCCTGCACCCCTACACGCACGCCCTCTTCTCCTCCATCCCCTCACTCGACCCGGCCGCCCGCCGGGGGCTGAAACCCGTCCAGGGGGAACCGCCCTCCCCCGCCGATCCGCCCCCCGGCTGTAGATTCGCCTCGCGCTGCGCCCATGTCACGGCCCGGTGCAGACAGGGCGAGATCGAGCCCGTCGAGGTCTCTTCAGGCCATAGGGTGTGGTGTGTGCTGTACTACTGAGGGCTCTGACGAGCCCTCAGGTTCGGGACTCACGTCAGTGCCGTGTGGAAGGCCCCGCACCGGGCCCTGCCGGCCCGTTATCGGCCTATGGATATCTCAAAAGCCATCACGACCGCATGGCAGCCCCGATGGGGCCGCCTACTGCCCGGCCGCCAGGGTACCGAAGGACAGCTTGGGCCTATTCTCGAAACAGGCATCGCACATCCCGTGAGAGGCCATCGTCTCCCGGGGCACCGCCCTTTTGCCTACCTCGCAGGAGAGTTCGCAGGAATCGCACCTGTGAGCCGCCTTGCCCCGGTAACAGCCAAATACCGTCTTGCAGATCACGCAGACTCTCAGCATACCATTACCCCCCTTTTGGAAAGATAGGGCCTTTCGGGGCGCCCATGTACCATACCGTGGCTGGACGGCGAGGTGCGGACCGTCCCCTTTTGGCGGATATTCCCCTGCCAGGGCATCCCCTTCCATCATCGTCACGGGTCACGTCGGCCACCCCTCGAATAAGCAAAAAGATCGCCCTCTCGAAAGCCGCCGCTACAAACCGATCTTGAATTGTCCCTCTATTTGTATCTAAACAGGCGCAAGCATGAATCAGCCGATAAAGGTAATGATAAGCACCAGGGGCACTTTTGTCAACCTGACAAGCCCTTTTATTTTCCCCGGTTTTCCGGTGCCCTGTCATGAAAGGTGGTGAAAATCAGGAAAGGAAAGGAAACGGTATCAGAGGCTCAAGCGGCCTTCACGCCGGGGAGGATTCCTTCGCCTCCCGCGCCTTCCGCTCGATGGCGCGGACCTTACGGGCAAGGGCCTGCTCGAACGGGCCCGTCACCCTTATGAACCTGGCCACGGCAAAGGAGAGGCCCCTCTTGCCGCGCCATGTCCTGAGGACCCTCGCATCGACCGCGTAGTCGTGGCCGTCCATGTCGAAGCGGAGTGTGACAGGACCCGGCCCATCCAGGCCAAGGGCGCCCTCG
>JBEKJU010000033.1:0-20941 GCA_050011095.1 Syntrophorhabdales bacterium | reverse complement strand
TTGTCCGCCCGCTTCGTTGCGAAAAGGTCATGTACATCCAGTACATTTGGCCTTTCCGCGCCTCGCCGATCGGCCAAAAATCCTTCGCCATCCGACTCATTTATTTCCTTCCGAGCCCTTAGAAACTCCGAAGGACGGG
Organism: Syntrophorhabdales bacterium; assembly: GCA_050011095.1. Classification (GTDB taxonomy): domain Bacteria; phylum Desulfobacterota; class Syntrophorhabdia; order Syntrophorhabdales; family WCHB1-27; genus JBEKJU01. The sequence goes on along the minus strand of JBEKJU010000033.1, from coordinate 20,802 downwards.
CTTCCTGCCAGTGATCCGGCGAGGGCCTGATGCCGGCTTTCCACGAACGTACCGGCGCCCCTTATGGCCGGAAGTCGTGATACTGGCCCACGTGGGGCAACCCCGCCCTCTCCCCTATTTTTTTTTGGCGCCTCCTTAAGTATCACAACGTAGTGACGATAACATGTGTATGGAAAGAGGGGAGGTGGCAAAAACGATCTTTCCGGAAAAAGATGGCATGATGCCAGACAAAAAAACTAAACACGGAGGTTGACCATGTCTTTAACACTCAACACAAACGTTGCTTCACTGACCACACAGCAGTATCTGAATATAAACACGACCAGCGAGTCAAGTGCGCTTCAGCAGCTTTCGAGCGGTAACAGACTCAACAGCGCGGCCGACGACCCGGCTGACTACGCTATCGCGTACGAGTTGGGCATAAAATCGGCATCCCTCACAACGGCCGTCAACAACGGGAACCAGGCATTGTCCATGCTCCAGACGGCCCAGGGGGGCATCACGCAGATCGGAAACATCCTTACCCAGTTGAAACAGATCTCCACCGAGGCGGCCTCTTCCAACACGAACTCGAGCGAGCTGCCCGCATTGCAGACGCAGGTGAACCAGCTTGAAACTGAAATCAACAACATCGCCTCCGCAACGCAGTACGGCAGCGTTTCGCTGCTGCAGGGTGGGAACCTCGCTACCGTGACCGCCGGAATGCAGACTGATGGTATCGACAGCGCCAACGTCTCGGGTGCGACCGCAGGCAACTACACAATCACCGTCGCGACCGCCGGTACCGTTGCGACGCTGACCATGCAAAATGCGACAACAACCGTAACTCAGACTGTTAACATCCCGGCGGCGGGCACTGGGGATGCGACGGTCAATTTCAGCGCCTTCGGCGTCAGCTTACAGGTGAACAGCGCGCTCACCACCATGGCCGCCGCGCCCTTCACTGTCACCGCAGGGACGGGCAGCTTCACCTACCAGGTCGGCTCAGAGAACCAGGGCTACAACCAGATCGCGGTGAGCATTGGTAATTTCAGCTTCGGTAATGCATCCGGACTCAACCTGACGGGAGACGTAAACAGCCAGACAAACGCGCAGACCTTCATGACGCAGATCGATACAGCCACCACGTGGCTCAACTCGCAGGCGGGCTCCATCGGCGCGAGCCAGGACGAGATCACCTATCAGGTGTCTAACCTGCAGAGCATGAACACGAACACGCAGTCGGCCGAATCGACGATCAAGGATACGGACTACGCAGCTAGCATGTCGAATTTTACCCAGGCACAGGTCGCGTCACAGGCGGGCGTGGCAATGCTCACACAGGCAAACCAGCTCCCGCAGGAGATCCTCAGTCTCATAAGAGGCCAGTAAAAGACCGTCGCAACTGCCCCCTTTCATGAAGAGAGGGGGCAGTTGCCCATAATAGAAGGCCGATGATGGATGGAAGTACCTGTCCATTGAGAAGAACGGTCCGGATCTTGCAAAAAGTGGACGGTTCCTGCCCACATACCGGTCGCCCGCGTGGTGGTTGGCAGGCATGCCCGGAAGGTTTTTTCCAGGACGTTCCGAGGAACTCGCAGGTGCAATGAAAAGCTTCAGAAATTACTTGGAAGTTACAAAGGAGGGGGTATAGATGTCTTCGACCTCGTCAACCTCGTCTTCTACACTCAACCTTACCGGTCTCGTCAGTAATACGGATTGGCAGAGCCTCGTTTCCTCGATAAACGCCGACCAGCTCGAGAGCGCGGAAGCCCCGCTGAACAGCGAATTGACGAGCCAGCAGAACATCCTGTCCGCATGGCAGTCCTTCAACACCTCCCTCTCGGCGGTCACTAACTATATCAGCACGAACAACCTGAACAGCGATACAGGCTACCAGTCATACGACGCATCCCTGACCTGCTCGGATTCCTCCATCACCCCGTCGAACGTGCTCAGCGCATCCATCGGGACAGGCACCATCGCCGCCGGCACTTACTCGATAGAGGTATCGAATCTGGCGACCCCAGAGCAGATCGCTTCCGATGCCTTTACCTCATCGAGTGCGGCCCTCGGCATCTCGGGAGACATGGTGGTAAACGGCACGACCATCTCCGTCGCATCTACCGATACCCTGAGCAGCATTGCGAGCAGCATAAACAGTGCGAATGTGGGCGTGAGCGCCTCGGTGCTCGCCGTCTCGGGCAGCGAGTACAGGCTGACCCTCCAGTCGACCAGCACGGGTTCCTCAAGCATATCGTTGAAGGACGGCGACGGGTCGAATGTATTGCAGTCACTCAACTTGATATCGGGAGACAGTCTGCTCAATCAATCGGGATCGAACGCGCTGAGCGACAGCTATTCGAGCGAAAGCACCGCGGTGGGGACGCTTCTCGGCCTCACCTCGCCCGAGAGCGGCTCGATCCAGATAAAGGGGACGGACGGCACCGAGCAGAACGTGTCGGTGGACCTCGCCACCGATTCCCTTCAGACCATCGCGAATAATATCAACGCCGTCGGCATCACGGGCGTGACCGCTTCCGTCGTGCCGACGACCACGAACGGCACAACCACCTACCAGTTGCAGCTGACGAACGTGAGCGCGGCCGATCTGACGGATTCGAATAACGTTCTCGATACCCTCGGCGTCGTCGGCGGGACGGCGAAGAACGTGATACAGGCCGGACAGGACGCAAAGCTGTCGGTGGATGGCTACTCCGTGACGTCTGCCTCCAATACGGTGTCTGGCGTCATTAACGGTGTGACGCTCAACCTCACGGGGACAAATCCGTCCACCCCCATCAACCTCAATATCAGCCAGGATAATTCGGGCCTCGAAAGCCAGGCGAGCACCCTCGTGGGCGATGTAAGCACCGCCCTCGCATTTATCAACAGCCAGAATACGGACAATTCTTCCTCTTCTTCCAGCTCGTCGTCCACATCGAACGTGCTCATGGGGAATGCCAATCTCTTCGCCATGAAAAACTCCATAGTGAACACCCTGCTCGAGAACATAACGGGCAACAGCACCTACACGACCGCCGCGTCGATAGGCATCAATTTCGCGAGCGACGGCACGGTGAGCGTCGATTCGGATACGTTTAACGCTGCCCTGTCCGCCAATCCCACAGAGGTTCTCAACGCGGTAAAGACGCTGAGCACCGACCTTTACAACAACCTGAACGTCTATGTAGACCCTAACACGGGGACGATCAACTCCATCGAGAATTCGATAAACACGCAAATAACCAGTGTCAATACGCAGCTGACGGCTGTGGAGAACAATTGTGCCCAGCAGGCGCAGCAGCTTGATAATGAATACAGCAACCTTGAGGTGCTCCTTGAGCAATCCAGCCAGACGCAGACCTTTCTTACCGACATGATCAACTCCATGACAAACAGCGGCTCATCATCGACATCAGTATAGGGGGGTTTGAGGTGAATCCGTATAATGCCTATGCGCGGGCGCACGAGCTTGTGGACGACAACGACAAGAGGAAGGTGCTCGTCAGGGTCCTTCACGAACTGCCGGAGAAGATCGAAGGGGTGAAGCTCCTCATCGCCCAAAAGAAATATGAGAAAAAATACCAGGAGCTTACAAAAATTACCATGGCCCTGGAGATCCTCGATCAGTCTCTTGACATGAGCTTCGGCGAACTCCCGCGAAACCTTTCCAGTCTATACCGGTATCTCATAAGAAGGCTGACAGAGGTCCACGCCACTCTCGACACAAGAACCCTCGACGAGTGCAAGGAGATTATCGGCAAGATCGCCGACGGCTTTGCCCAGGCCTACGAGCAGGTAAAAAAAGGCTCGTCGCCTCACCCTTCGAGCGGACCATCGGCATCGATTCTAAGCCATATATAACAGAGAGTTCCAAATCGCTGACGGCCTCAGGTCAAAACGCTGACACCGCACGGCAATAACCGGCGCATCCGGAAAAAAATTCCTCCAGCCGATAAGCAACACGGAATTATTTTCTACCCGGCGCATCCATCCTTTTTCCTCCATCCGTCAACCCTGGTTTGTCACCGCCACGCGGAGATTACCTGATGGTACGCCTCTTGCACTAACGTAGCTTTATGATACATCCACTCGAATGTCGGGACGACGACAACCACGAAGCCATTTCCAGTCTTCTTAAAGATGTATCCGACGAGAATCTCAAGAAACTTCGCGCGAAAACCATGCGCAAGATTCTGGAAGACGTGAGAGGCATGTTCTTTTGCGGCAAGAGGCGTGATGAAAGATGACTGATACCAAGTTGCATTCAAAGACACCACTCACGCCTTCGGCGCGCCGACCCGCTTCGCGGGTACCCGCCGCGGGCGTACTCGGTATGAATTCGTCTGACCCGCGGCGCCCGTAAAAGGGCCGCCCTCGCTCCCGTTCGCTTAATTGCCATGGGGGTTTTGGCGGGGCAGCCCCCTTCTGTGTTGGTCCCGGACATCGCGGGGCTGGAGACAGGAGATGATTACAGGAACAGTCTGAGGGAATACTGATTTTGTGGGGAATCACGTGGCACGTGGGTTGCTTATCAGATTACGGAATGCTCTGCAATAAGGTTTGGTAAGGTTTGGCGCAGCGTTCGATAGGGAAGGGAGATACACTATGAAAATCGTGATCCTCTGCGGCGGTGCGGGCACGCGTCTCCGGGAAGAGACGGAGTTCAGACCGAAGACGATGGTGAACATCGGGAAACGCCCGATTCTTTGGCACATCATGAAGATGTACTCCGCCTATGGTTTCCGGGATTTCATCCTCTGTCTCGGCTACAAGGGGGAAGCCATCAAGGACTATTTTCTGAACTACGAGGTCTTGAACTGCGACTTCACGGTCGAGTTGGGCAATGGCAAGAATGTCACATTGCATAATTGCCACGAGGAAAAGAATTGGCGGGTGACCCTCGCCGACACAGGCGAAGCGGCGATGAAGGGTGCGAGGCTGAAAAGGGTAGAGAAATACGTGGACGACGAGATATTTATGATGACCTATGGAGACGGAGTTTCCGACATAGACCTGAAGAAACTGATGGAGTTTCATTTGAGTCACGGTAGACTGGTGACCGTCACCGGTATCAACCCTATTTCCCGGTTCGGCGAGTTGAAGCTCCAGGGTAATAAAGTCGTAAAGTTTTTGGAAAAGGAAGAATTCGGGAAGAGCTTCGCCAGCGGAGGATTCTTCGTATTCGGCAGGGGCATATTCGACTATCTGACGGACGATGACAGGTGCGACCTGGAGATTGGGCCCTTGGAGAGGATTGCCATGGAAGGAGAACTTATGGTGTACAAGCATAAGGGGTTCTGGGCCTGCATGGACACGATGAGGGATATGGACTATCTGAACAGGTTATGGAATGAGAAAAGTGCACCATGGAAGACCTGGTAATGGAACCTGCGAGCCTGTTTCAGGGCATTTACGATGGCAAAAGGGTTCTTGTCACCGGCCACACAGGATTTAAGGGATCATGGCTTTGTGCCTGGCTCATACGGCTCGGTGCGGAGGTGAGAGGATACTCGCTCCCGCCGCCGACTGAGCCGAACCATTTTGACAAACTCTGTCTCGGGATGGGTTCCGTAATTGGTGATGTTCGCGATCAGGAGAAGCTGAGACTGACATTCGAGGAATTCAGACCCGACATAGTCTTTCACCTTGCCGCTCAACCGATCGTACGCCGTTCTTACGAGGACCCCGTTGAAACCTTTACTACCAATAGCCTAGGAACGATGAACGTGCTGGAGGCGTGTCGCGCCGTCAAAACCGTTCGGGCCATAGTACTGGTTACGAGTGACAAATGCTATGAGAACAAGGAATGGAGTTGGGGCTATAGGGAGAACGATCGATTGGGGGGCTACGATCCTTACAGCGCGTCAAAGGCATGTGCCGAGCTTATCGCCGGGAGCTGGCGGAATTCGTTTTTTTCACCTGAAGAATACGGAAAGAGTCATCGAGTGCTCCTCGCGACGGTCCGCGCGGGAAATGTTCTGGGAGGAGGAGACTGGGCCGCTGATCGGATCATCCCTGACATCGCGAGGGCTGCCAGTGCGGGAGCCCAGGCGCGGATACGAAACCCTCGCGCGATCCGTCCGTGGCAGCATGTTCTCGAACCGTTGAGCGGTTACCTGCTTTTGGGGCAAAGACTCTTCGAGGGCAGGCCGGAGTTCTCCGGGGCATGGAATTTCGGACCCTCCGAGGAAAGCCGTATAACCGTCAAAGAACTGGTTGAGCTTGCGGCTGAATCATGGTCCAGCGTGATATGCAGCGTAAATGGTGCAGGCAATGAGCCGGGCGAAACGGGCAGTCTGATGCTCGACAGCGCAAAGGCCCGGTCCGAATTGGGATGGACCCCGGTGTGGAATATTGAGACTGCTGTTTCCCGGACCATTTCCTGGTACAGGGCCTTTTACGAGCGGCGGCAATTGAGAACCGGCGACGACATTGATCGGTTTGTGCAGGACGCCGGAGCGAAGCGCACCCGTTGGGTAATGCAATGAAGTTCATTCAAACACCGCTGAAGGATGCATACATAGTCGAGATGGAGCCGTTTTGCGACGAGCGGGGTATGTTCGCCCGCGCCTTTTGTTGCCGTGAATTTGAGGAACGGGGGATGAAACCGGATGTTGTGCAGTGCAATATCTCCCATAGCGTTTGGAAAGGTATCCTGCGCGGGCTGCATTATCAGGCGGCGCCCTTTGCCGAGACAAAGATGGTGCGATGCATCAGGGGTGGCATCTATGATGTGATTGTCGATATTCGCCCTGTGTCGCCCACGTACCTAGGGTGGTTCGGGGTGGAGTTGACGTCAGCCAATCGGCGAATGCTCTATGTGCCCGAGGGGTTTGCGCACGGCTACGAAACATTGGCCGATGACTCCGAGATCTTCTACATGGTCTCGCAGTTCTATGCGCCCGAATTCGAACGGGGCATCCGATGGAATGACCGACTTTTCGGGATCGAGTGGCCCTACGGCGATCCGATGATATCGCCGAAGGATGCCGGCTACCCTGACTTCGAAGACGTGATGACGAAAGGCGGGAAGCCCTTACTGCGCCGGCAGGGACCGGCTATCAATGCCCCCTTGGAGGACAGGTAGAATGTTTACCGTCACGGTGACGGGTGCATCAGGTTTTGTCGGAAGACACGTCGTGCGCTGGTTGAGCCGCAGCAGGAATTGCCGGGTTATCGCATCCGGCCGCAACGAGGAGCAGCTTCAACGGCTTGGCGTTGAGTATGTTGTCCAGGACCTGGGGATAGAGCGGAATGACTACTATGATTTACTGGGCAGACCGGACAGGCTGATTCATCTGGCCTGGGGAGGATTGCCCAACTATAACGATCTCTTGCACCTGGAGCATAATCTTTTGATGAGCTATCGTTTTCTCAAGAATATGGTTGCAGGTGGTCTTCGCAGTCTCACGGTTGCCGGGACGTGCTACGAGTACGGCCTGCAGGCGGGCTGCCTTGCCGAAGATGCCGTCCCACGCCCCACCACCTGTTACGCCATGGCGAAGAACGCGTTGCGTCTCTTTCTGGAAGAGCTGAAAAAACAATATCCCTTTCGATTGACCTGGGGGCGATTCTTTTTTCTCCATGGAGAGGGACAGCACCCGAGGGCTTTGATCCCTCAAGTCGACCGGGCGATGGCGCGCAACGAGAAGTGCTTTGATATGTCGGGAGGCGAACAGCTCAGGGATTATCTTCCCGTGGAGGAGGCCTCCCGCCTTCTCGTGTTGCTCGCCATGCAGGACAGGTACGAGGGCATATGCAACATCTGCTCGGGCGAGCCCATATCGGTTCGACGATTGGTGGAGGACCGGATCGCCCGCCGCGGAAGCGGCCTTCGGCTCAATCTGGGCGTTTTCCCCTATCCGGAACACGAACCGATGGCCTATTGGGGTGACGCGGCCAGACTCCGCAAGATTGTGGAAGAGAGCAATGTGGCGCAACTCGCCGTCGTTGATGACGACCTTCGGGCGTCCGCTGCGCAGGCAGCGAGGGGCGCACGACGGGTGAGGTGAAAAGCAGTCATGAAGGCCGAGATAAAACCTAGAATTGAACTCCAGAACAGGACGAGGCTTGAAGAGGTCATCCCCTTGAGCACGCCTTTCGTGCTGTTCGTCGACCCCTCCGATATCTGTAATTTTCACTGCAAATTCTGCCCTACCGGCAGCAGGCCCCCCACAAGGAAAAGGGGCCGCAAGCCGGGACTGATGGATTTTGACCTGTACAGGAAGATCATCGACGATCTGGGTGACCTCGAAAGGCCCCTCAAGGTACTCCGTCTCTATAAGGACGGGGAACCGCTGATGCATCCCCTGTTTGCCGATATGATACGGTATGCGAAGGAACGGGCCTGCGCGCTCCAGATCGACACTACCACCAATGGCTCCCTCCTTAATCCCAAAAGGAATCTTGAGCTGATCTCCGCCGGTCTCGACCGGATCAACATTTCGGTGAACGGCGTGTCGCGGGAAACATACGAAAGATTCACCGGTTACCGTCTGGATTTCGATAGGCTGGTCGACAATATTCGCCATCTTTACGAGCACAAGGGGGACTGCGTCATCTGCATCAAGACCGTCGGAGACGTTCTGTCCGAGGGCGAGAAGGAACGATTTTTCGATATATTCGGAGATATCGCCGACCGTATATCCATCGAGTACGTCGCCCCATGCTGGCCCAATTTCGATATGAACGGCGTCAGCGTGAATTCAGAAGTGGGTATCTACGGTCAGGATATCGGACGGGTCGAGGTCTGTCCCTACATATTCTATTCCCTGTCCGTCAATTCCGATGGAACGGCTAGCCTGTGCTTTCTCGACTGGTCCAGAGACCTTATCGTGGGGGACGTGAGGAGCCAGACCCTTCAAGAAATCTGGAACGGCGAGGCCCTGCTGGCACACCGGAGAACCCATCTCATGAAAAGACGGAGGGAGAACGCGATGTGCGCGGACTGCGGACAATTGTCGCACTGCCTTCCCGACAATATAGACCCTTTCGCGGAGATGCTGCTCCCACGCATCGAGGGGCTCCACGATCGAGGGCAGGATGGGGGCGCCCTGGATGCGCAGACCGTCGAAAGTAGGTCGGCCCCGGACGGATTGCGATGACCGGGTCCGGCCTGCCCGGCATCGTTGAGGTCCGCCCGTTACTCCGGAAATTCCTGAAACCCGCGGGAGGCTTCAGGCCCCGCACCGTGGATAAGCCACTCGTGCTCTACGGGGCCGGCAGCCTGGGACGAATGGCGAAGGAATTCTTCAACATGCTTGAGATCCCTTTCCGGTATGTGGTCGATGCCGATCCCGGTCGGTATTCGGACGACGCAACCTGGGATGGTATCGATATAGTCAGCCCGCAGGATGTCCCCGTCAACGACAGGCGTGATTGTTTGCTTGCCATCTGCGTGGCGACCTCCCCATTCGCGGGCATCACCTCCGCCCTGTCACGGCAGGGCTGGCGGGATATGGTTTCCTTCTATGATATCACCGAAGCGTACAGGGATATTCATCCCTTGGGCAGTGGCTGGTTTACCGGAACGCTTACCGATGATGACGTGGAGGGGATCGACTACGCGATGACCAACTGGGCCGACGATGTGTCGCGCGCCCATCATGTACAGTTTATCGCATGGCACAGCATGCGCAATGAACTTTCCTTCCCCGGCGCGCCCGTCACGTTGGACGACCGGTTCTTCGTTCCAGAAATTCGCTCGTTCCTTCACCGGAGAGAGATATTCCTGGATGGGGGCGCCCATCACGGCGAGGTCAGCCTGCGGTTCATGGCGACCGTCGATCACGGGTTCGACAGGATCTTCGCGGTTGAACCGGATAGGTATAATAGTGCCGTCTTGCGGGACGTGCTCCATGGGCGGAACGGAGCGATCCCGAACAAGATCGATATCATTGAGTGCGCCCTCGGTCGAAACGTCGGAAGCGTTCCGTTTTTCCACGGTCTCGGTTACGCCTCACAGGTGAGCCCCCTGACGGATGAGTTTGTTCCGATGCAAACCCTGGATGAGATGGATATCCCGGCCACATTCATCAAGCTGCACCTGGAAGGGTGGGAACTCGATGCGCTTGAAGGTGGAATTCATCACCTCAACAGGTATCGCCCGCTTCTGGCGGTTACCGTCTACCATAATCGTAACGGCTTATGGCAACTCCCCGCCTTTCTCATGAAGAACCTTGCGGATTATGTCTTTCTGTTAAGGCTCCATTGCTGGCTCGGAACAGGATGTGTCCTGTATGCGATACCCCATGAAAGATACGGGTGTGAATCGTGAGAGGGTCCAGGATTCTCGAGAGCTATTCTTCTAAAAAAGGGTGAATTATGCTGAAGAAGACGAAAAAGATTCTATTTATCATTCCACCCTTCTTTCACGTCAACGACTATCTCTCGAAGGAGATAACGGCCAAACTGCCTCTTTTTACGGTCCCTTACGGTGTTCTTTCCCTGGCTGCCTATGGCAAGGCGTATTCGAGATACGATGTCAAGACAAGGATCATCGATCTGAACCTCGAAGTCTACAAGCGATGCGAGATATGCAGTGAGATCGGGACGGAGATAGAGAATATTGTTGAAGAGACGATGAAACAGTTTCGCCCGGACATCGTGGGGATATCTCTATTGTTCAACACGTGTTACAAGTACCTGGGCATGATCTCGACTTCGATCAAAAAGATGGATGCGGATGCGGTGCTTGTGGTCGGTGGCGGATTGGCCACCAATTTAGCCAATGAGTTGCTGGCTGACTTCCCCTATGTCGACGCCGCGTGCTTTGGCGAGGGCGAAATACCTCTTTGCCAGCTATTGGACGCCGATGACGCCGATGCGTGTTTTAAAGCGTATCCGGCGTGGATTACCAGGAATAGCCTGAGAGAACGGCGAATACCCCAGGGTATTTTTGTTCAGAATCTCGATGATATCCCATTTTTCGACTACAGCCTGATCGATGTGGACGAATACACCGGAAGAGCGATAGATAAGGTTCATTCCACCCCGGGCACCCGACAGTTCAGCATTCATACGTCCAGAGGCTGTCCTTTCGACTGTGTCTTTTGCGCGAGTGGAACCGTGCATGGCAAGAAAATGCGCTTCATGAGCGTCGAAAGGGTGGTCGCTGAAGTGGAAGAGCTAAAAAGCTCGTATGGGATGAACGTCCTTGCCATAGAAGACGATCACTTCCTGGCCGATAAAGGACGGGCCAAGCATATCCTGCGCAGGCTTGCCGGTCTCAACCTCAGGATAGAAATGCCGAACGGCACGGCGGTCTATGCCATTGACGACGAGATCGGCAGTCTCCTGGCGAACGCGGGCGTCAGCTCCGTTTCACTGGCAGTCGAATCCGGTTCGGATTATGTCTTGAAAAATATCATCAACAAACCACTTAAGGCGCGCATGATACGAACCGCGGCTCTCAGCATGCGGAAGAACGGCATCAACGTGCATGCCCTCTTTATCATCGGGTTTCCGGGCGAGACGGAGGAGCACAGGGAAGAGACGATGCGGACGATTCTTGATGTGGGATTTGACTGGGTCTATTTCAACATAGCCGTACCAATCGCCGGGAGCAGGCTTTACGACCTTTGCAAGGAGAAGGGATATCTGGTAAATGCGGACCCCGCCGAATACATTTCGACCAAATGCAATATAAGAACCCCTGGGATCGACCCCGCGTACATCGAGCAAAAGGCATATCTAATGAACTTGGAGGCCAATTTCGTGCGCAACTACAACCTGCGTGCAGGCGACTACCACAAGGCTTCGCTCTATTTCGGGGATATCACAAAAAACTATCCAGACCACGCATTTGCCCATTATTTCCTGGCTAAATCCTTAAGAGCGGTTGGGAAGGGCGATGAAACAACGGCGCGTCATGAGAACGCATTTCTTCATCTGGTCGGCACAAACACCACATGGGAGCGGTATGCCAAACATTTCAATCTGGTGCAATAAGGGTCTCACGAGGTGACGATGGATACTGTCCTTCACATAACCCCGCATCTCGGCGGAGGCGTGGGCAGGGTGCTCCTGAATTACCTGAAAAGGATCAATGGAAATGGCCGTTTCGCGCACAAGGTTGTCTGTCTCGACTATGCAAATGCCACGGCCTTGGAGACAGCGCGCAAAACAGGGTTCGATCTCGCGGAAAATATGGCAGGGAATCCCGCGGGGATCATACGGGCGATCGCCGACGCGGATATTGCGTTGATCCATTGGTGGAATCATCCCCTCCTCTATGATTTTCTTATTCGTCAACCATTGCCTGCGGCGCGGATCGTCATGTGGAGCCATATCTCCGGATTCCATCCCCCTTACGTCTTTACCGGGCCGCTGCTGAAATATCCCGACATTTTTGTCTTCACCACGCCCCTGAGTCTGGAAACGCCGGAGGCGAAGAGGGTAGGGGATTCCGTGAGATCCCGGTTCCGGGTCATCTGGTCGACATCCGGCGTGGACCACGTCGCATCCGTGCAGCCTCGTCCCCACGAGGGGTTCAGGGTAGGGTATATCGGCACGGTAGATTACTGTAAATTGCACCCCGATTTCCTCACAATGTCCATGCAGGTAAACGTTCCTGGGGTCCACTTCGTTGTATGCGGGGGGCCGTGTGAAGGCGCAATCCGGGAGGAGGCCGGACGCCTCGGCATCGGCGAACGGTTCACCTTTGCCGGTCAGGTCGACAACATCGCGGACTATCTTTGCGCATTCGACGTCTTTGGCTATCCCCTTGCCCCAACGCACTACGGTACCTGTGATCAGGCCCTGAGCGAGGCCATGGCCGCCGGCGTTCCCCCCGTGGTATTGCCGAACGGAATGGAGCGATACATGGTGGAGAACGGGGTGACAGGGCTTGTCGCGCAGGACGGAAACGGGTATGCCCGCGCCATCGAGGAGCTTTACAGGAAACCCGCTCTGCGCAGTCTCCTGTCGTCCGGTGGGCGAACAGCCGCTCCGCGGAAATTTTCCCTCACCACCATGATCGCGGAATGGGAACAGGCCTACGAAGAAATACTGGAGTTACCGAAAAGAGAGAGGAAATGGACAGGTAGGGTGAACGGCAAGGGTGTCTCTCCCGCCGAGGTCTTTATCGAATCCCTTGGCGAGTACGGAAGGGAATTCAGCCTTAGCCTGAACTCGGACCATACGGCGGACAGAACGGTCTGCAACGAGAACATCCGCAGTCTGGCAAAACTATCACACAATTGGAGATCGGACACACGGGGTACCGCGCATCACTACCATTCCTTTTTCCCGGGGGATGAGTACCTCGGGCTGTGGAGTGACCTCACCTACGGGAAGTGAATGGTGGAATGACACGAACGGGAGAGAGGATCATGAAAATAGGAAACGGGCTCGATGGGACCACCACTTCAAAGCGCCCCTGTCCTCTGTGCGGCAGTCATAAGGCGGAATTGCTCGTCGATTTCACGATGCGTGACTTTGATGGGGTCAGCCTGGACAACCGCGTTCAGATAATCTTGTGCAGCCGGTGTGGATTTGTCTATAACGATTCATCGGTGAATGTAGCGTCCCTGGAACAGTTTTACGAAAACGACTCGCTCTATTTTGGAGATACGAGCTTCGGGACCGGTGGTATGACACCGGCGGATATGGAAAGATATTCGGCATACGTCGATTTCCTGCGGCCGATCATATCAAGGCCTGAAGACGGAGACTCGTCCGCCTCTCGTGAAAAAAAAGCAGCAGAAGTGCCGCCCGGAGACATGACGATTGCGGATGTCGGCTGTGGAAAGGGCGGCTTTCTCGCCTTCTTGAAAAACAGAGGCTTTATCGATCTCAGGGGGGTGGAAATCGATCCAAAATGCGTGGAAGCAGCTTCAAGGCAATTTGGCTTGGAGATAACAAGGGGATCTGTCTACGGCCTGCCCTTTGGAAACCAAGAAGTCGACCTGATCATCTACAACAATGTTCTGGAGCACCTCTATGATTTGCCGGGAGCCCTGGCCGAGGCGCGACGTGTACTGAAAGACGACGGAATGGTCTTTGTGGAGGTACCTGACGCCCCACGCTACTCGGAAGGACGTGTCTTCGATTTCTTCTGGTTGGGAATGCGCGAGCATATAAACCATTTTGGCCCTCATCATCTCTCTATGTTCATGGGCAATGTGGGATTTACGAAAGTCGATGAACGCAGATCCCTCATGCATAACAGCTTTAACTGTCGATATCCGTCATTATGCGGACTTTTCCGGAAGAAAGACTGCTCGACGAAAAATGTCCGCCCCGAATACGATGATGAGTTGATGCAGTCGCTGGGCCGTTACGTGCAGTCTGAAACAAACAGGATTGCGTCACATGGTGATCGCATACGCGACCTGTCCCGCAGCGGCAGACCTGTCTATGTGTGGGGATTGGGGCTGGAGTTTTTTTGTTTGTACAGCCTTTCGGAGCTCAATCAATGCAATATTCGCTGCCTTGTTGATAGGAATCCTTTTAAACAAAAGAGAACGGTCAATCACCTGCCCATCCGTGGCCCCGAGTGCTTAAGCTCCGCGCCGCAGGATGGCGCGGTGGTAATAACGTCGGTCTTCCATGAAGAAGCAATGTTGCGGTATTTGAAAGACATTGGTTTCGGCGGCGAGATCGTGACGCTTGTCTAGCCCCTCTCGGGAGGAGAATCGATGACGCCAAAAAAAGGTCTGGTGCTGGCAGATACGTCCGATTTGACGAAATCGGACGAACGGATAGAGCATATCAAGGATGCGCTCAAGAACAATTCCCTGATCGGTCTGAACGTGGAAGCGACGTCCCGATGCAACCTGAGCTGCACCTTTTGCGGTATGCACGGCAGGAGGTTGCCTCCGGCGTCTACGTCCCGCCCGCCGAGAAACCTCAAACGAAAGATGCACATGGATGTCGGCCTTTTTCAGGAGACGGTCACGAAGTGCCGGGGGCTGGAGAAATTAAAGGTCCTCTACCTGCATGGACACGGAGAGCCGCTGCTCCATCCTCACATTGTGGAGATGGTGAATTTTGCGCGGGCGGCGGGCATAGCCGAGCAGATTGTGCTGATCACGAATGGAGTTCTGGCGAAAACAAGCCTCTTCAGGGACCTTGTCGAGGCCGGTATGACGGGCCTTCGAGTAAGCCTGGATGCGATAACGCCCGACAGGTATCGCGAGATCAAGGGGGCCGATTTCGGCAAGAGGGTGGTAGCGAACATCGATGCCTGCCTGGACCTGATCCGCCGCGGTGAGATATCTTCGTCGGTGTCGTTCACCATCGAGTGCATGCGTTCGAACGTTGAGGAAAGCCGGTTCAGCGATGAAACGGCGAAGATCGTCGATTACTACGGGGAAAAGATAAAGAACCTGCCTCACGTCGCCATTCGCCTGCGGGAACAATTCAGTTGGATGGAGCTGATCGACAGGTCCACCGGAGGGGGTCTGTATCGCAGGAGTGTGCCCTGCGAGCAGGCTTTCTACATGCTCCTGGTGCACTCCGACGGCGATATATCGATGTGCTGCGCGGATTCCGCCAAAGAGCTTGTGATCGGGCACATCCGGCAAATTCATCACATGAAGGATGTAGTGACGTCGAGGGCGCTGGGCGTGATGAGAAAGGGCCTCCTGGAACAGGATTACAGGCTTATACCGGGATGCGTCCACTGTGATGTTCATAATGCGGTAGACCCTCTGCTCCTTCGAGAGCGGGACTCACTGCTGCCTTTGTTGTCCGGAAAAGACGATGACCGGCTGAACGTGCCGAACCGGACCGGGCAGCCTCACCGGCTCCATGAGGGAGGCCGATGATCATAAAGGAGACCGGCGGCAAGACAGTGCCCCAGCCGGGGCAGAATATATTCCTGACGCGGAGCAATGTTGC
The DNA here is from genome assembly GCA_050011095.1 of Syntrophorhabdales bacterium. Lineage (GTDB taxonomy): Bacteria > Desulfobacterota > Syntrophorhabdia > Syntrophorhabdales > WCHB1-27 > JBEKJU01. The sequence goes on along the minus strand of JBEKJU010000033.1, from coordinate 4,974 downwards.
GCAGACCATGCTCGACGACGACGCGCCGTTGGTCACTGTGTACGTGATGGGTTACAACAGGCTTGAAAGGACCAAAACCTGTGTAGAGTGCGTACTCAAATATACCACCGGCATCGACCACGAGCTTATTTTGGTCGACAACGGTTCCACGGATAATACCGTGGACTTTTTCGAGTCGGTGCCCCATGCGCGCAAGAAGGTAATCAGGATAACGAAGAATATCGGCGCGGCCTACGCAGCGGACCTTGCCGTCACCCATGCGCGGGGGAAGTACGTCGTGGGGCTCGCCAACGATGTGTATGTGACCACAAACTGGCTCTCGAACATGCTAGCGTGTGCCATGTCCGACGACAGGATAGGGATGGTGAGCCCCCTTTCGTCGAATGTCAGCAATTTCCAAAATGCCGATATCGCCTTTGGTAATTTTGCCGAGATGCAGGCGAAGGCCGCCGATCACAATGTGTCCGATCCGAGAAAGTGGCGCGAGCGGTTACGCATCATCACCCTCGGGACCCTGTATAGAAAGGAATGCCTGGACATGATCGGGAAATCCGATTATGGATTCCTTCACGACTTTGCGGACGACGACCTTACCTTTCGTATCCGGAGGGCGGGCTACAAGGCGGTGCTGTGCGGCGACGTGTTTGTCCATCATGACCACGATCTCTTGAAAGACCGGGACCCTGATGAGTTCAAGGAAAGTCTCGAAAAGGGAAGGCTCAACTTCAAGGAGAAGTATTTCGGCATCGATGCATGGGACGACGTGAACAACTACGAACCCGTCATGATGTCGCTCGTAAATCCGGAGGAAAGCCGGGGGCGCATCGCCCCGCAGATCCTCGGGATAGACGTGTTGTGTGGCACACCGATCCTGGAATTGAAGAATAGACTGCGCATGGCGGGTGTATTTGATGGTCGGCTTGCCGCCTTCACCTCGGAGGCAAAGTACAATCTTGACTTGCAGACCATATGCGACGGAAGGGTCTGTGCGGATAGACCTGAGTACCTGAGAGAATGTTTCAACGTTGCCGAGTTCGACTATATCGTGCTGGGGCAGCCGATCAATACATATGGGCAACCGTACAAACTCCTGGGTAACATCCTGCCGTTATTGAAAAATAATGGCCGGTTGCTTGTCAAACTCAGGAATACGCACGACATACAGACTTTTCTCAAGGTGATGGGCCATCACATCGTTGGTGATGGGCCGGTGGCTGGTCATATCTGGTTGGACGATCTCCGGGCTTATCTGGCTCAGCGCGGTTACTGCTTCAAAAGCGTCGGAGCGGAATTTTACGCAATGGACGAAGATTCCAAGATCGCGCTGAGGAAGGCAATCGAGCAATCCGGCATTGCAGGGAATGTTGATGACTGTTTTACGAAGGTGATGGTCAGGGATTACGTGGTGAATATCGCTCCCGTCGATCATCCCGCCGACGCGGTATGACCCGCATGACCGCGGGGTTGCGGGTGAGGACAGGGAGAGTGACCGGAAAGGGAAGGGAAGGGATACGTGGCCGGCCGGTCCGTTTCTTATTCCGGGGGCTTAAGTTTTTGGAAGAACAGACGACACTACTTCAAGAGAACCGAAGCCACAGGCACCATTCGCAGAACTGGGTCTGGAGAGGAGGAGACGTTCCATGAGAGACCAGGAGATGGTCGAGCGGATTCTCGCGTTGTCATCAAAAGCGCTAGAGGAGGGGGATAGAGGCGCGTTCATCTCCTGCCTGCGGGAGCGGGCGACTCTCATTGCGCACATCTCGGGCAACGTCGTGGAGGCTCGGGAGGAGGCTCTCAGGGTCTGGCTGAAAAGAGAGGCAGAGGTATCAGCCCGCCTGGAGAAGGAGAGACTGCGCGTGTTGAGAGAGATGGACAGGCTCTCTGCCAGAAGAATGGCAGTGCGACAGTACTCCTCCAAGTTTCCCTTTCCTCCTATGCCGGTATTCTTCGATAAGAAAGGATAATGTTCGGCCTTATAGCCATCTTGAAGCAGCACGCCACCTCCTCTATGCCCTGCGGCAGCATGGGTTCTCCTCTTACGCGGTCGTAACGCCTCCACATCTTCTCTGTACGGATCAAACCCCTCTTAAGTTTTAGGTTTCCTGAACCGATAAGGCAATGAGAGGGGCACCCATGAGTGTATTCGACTATCAGATAAACAACGTGATCAAAACATACATGAAGAACATGAAGAACAGGATGACCCATCTCGAAAAGGGGAACGAAGGACCGTCGGAGAACGACAACGTGATCATATCGGACGAGGGAATGAAGAGGGTACTTTTCGAGAGAATAGGGGAAAGGATGACAGAGAGACTGAGGAGACATGACCAGGAAGGCTGAGCCGTTCCGGATTCTTATAGTCGACGATAATCGGGAGATCAGGACCGTCCTCGAAGAATACCTGACAGAGGAGGGCTACCTCGCCGAGGGGGCGGGCGACGGAAATGAGGCGCTCAAGAAACACGGCGAGGCGGCCTACGATCTCATTATTACCGACCTGAAGATGCCGGGAATGACGGGCATCGAGCTGATCAAGGAGATCGGCAAAGGAGAGCATGCGACCGAATTCATCATCATTACCGGCTACGCCTCTCTGGATACCGCGATAGAGGCCGTAAAGGCCGGCGCCTTCGACTACCTGGTGAAGCCTTTTCGGATCGAGGAACTGCAGGTGGTAATCAAGAATGCCAAGGACAAGGTGGCGTTGAAGAAGGCAAACAGACAGCTCTTCGATCGGCTGAAGAGCTTTTATTTCGAGGTATCGAGGTACCGTGACTTTCTGGATGACGACCAGGTGGCGCATCTTCTGGAAGGCGAGCAGGAATAGGCGGGCCAGGACCGGACAAGGGTTTCTCCCCTGAAAACGATCAATGATTTGATAGGAGATAAGAGCAGGTCACCATGATTGAGGGCTCGAAAATTCTTCTCGTAGACGACAATCCTGATATTATTCAACTTCTCTCCGATTTCCTTGCCCCCTACGAATGCGAGGTCTACAAGGCATCTACGGGCAAGCAGGCCATCGATCTCCTCTCTCACAACGATGTCGAAATTGCGATACTGGACGTCAAACTGCCCGACACGGACGGTATCTCCCTTCTCGATACGATAAGGCTTCAGGACCCGACCGTTGCCGTGGTGATGATCACCGGGTATAACGATCCGGACCTGATCATAGAGGCGATGAGAAAGGGCGCGAGTGATTTTATCATGAAACCCTTTTCCGTCGACAAGCTTCTTCTCGGGATTTTGAGGGTGCGAAAGCAGAGGGAGCTTTTGCTGGAAAAGAACAGCATCCTTTGCGATCTGGAGGATCGACGGAAGATCGAGCTTCTCAACCGCCAGCTGGAGACCAAGATCGTCGAACTGACAAAGATGTACCACATAACGAATACCTTCAATTCGCTCAACATATTCGACGACATCTACGAAAAGACGATTCTCGTGGTAAACGAGATCCTGAAGCCGGACGTCTCCGGGTATTACATCGTGGATCATGAGAATCGGCAGCTCATCCTTTACAGGACCACGGCGGCGCCCGATGGAAGCAGGATCGAGAAACAGATACACCTGGCCGCAGGGTTGATGGAGGAAGTGAAGTCCGGCAAGAGGCACTTTCTCAAGGGCAACAAGGCGTTTTTGTCGCTCGTCATCAAGGGGGAATGGGTGGGCGCCATCATGATGATGGGCAGAGAGTCACGCGGGCCTGAAAGGAGCGCCTTCAGCCTGGATGACATAAGCTTCCTCAAACAGATAGCAGACAAGGCGTCGATGCAGATCGAGAACAGAATGCTCTACGAAAGCCTTTTCGAGAGCGTTCTTCACACGCTGACATCCCTGATCACCGCCATCAACAGGCGGGACATGTATACGGAGGGCCACTGCCGCCGGGTTGCCCGGATGAGTCTTTCCCTTGCAGACCGGCTTGGCGCGACCGATTATGAAAAGGACGTGGTGCGGGTTGTAGCGCCCATCCACGATGTGGGTAAGATCGGTATCCCCGATTCCATACTCCTGAAGGAGGGCAGGCTGACCGATGAAGAGTACGGTTTCATGAAGAGCCATTCGGTCTATGGCGAAGAGATCATAAACCGGTTCGATATCCTTGCGAACGAGGCCAGAATAACGAGGCACCACCACGAGAGATTTGACGGCGGGGGATACCCCGACCACCTGACCGGGGACGGCATCCCCTACTGTTCGAGACTGATCGCCCTGTGTGATACCTACGACGCCATGATGACGGACAGACCATACAGAAAGGCGCTGACGCAGGAAGAGACCCTGGCGGAAATCAGAAGGTGCAGGGGAAAACAGTTCGACCCGGATATTGCGGATTGTTTCGCGGAGATGATAAGCGATGGGTTCAGGAGAGAGCGAAAGGCGTGAGTATTTCAGGATACGTGACCGCTTGCTGGTAGAATTCAGAGAGGTGGGCTACGAGGAATCGGTCGTGCTCAAAGAGGGTATGAGACAGGCGGACCTTCCCTCCGAGCCCCCGGCGGCAATGCTCGGGGGCGGCCCTGTCTCCGTAAAGGACGGGCTTTACCTGTATCTCGAGTCTATCGACAGAAAGCTGGATACCATAATCGAGCTTCTGTCGAAAACGGACGATCTCTTTCAGGGCGCATATCTCGACGTCACGATAAGCGGCTCAGGCATGAGGTACTCGTCCGGAACGAGACGGGAGGAGGGGACCTACCTGGAGGTCCGCATCACCCTTCCGTTCAATTCCCGCCGCCGCGTAACCGCCCTCGGGCACGTGGTGCGAAGCACACCCTCGAAAACGGAGAATGGAGAGGGCTGGGAGACGGCGATACGCTTCGCTGCCATGAGGGAAAAGGACCGGGATACTTTGATCGGTTACATCTTTTCGAGGGAGAGAGCGTGCGCGAGGACGAAGCAAATGCCCTAGGCGGATGGAAGATTGATGGATATTACGACCATTTTCGGGCTGCTTCTTGGGGTTGG
>JBEKJU010000032.1:0-33139 GCA_050011095.1 Syntrophorhabdales bacterium | reverse complement strand
CATCACGAGGCAGATGCGGGATTATCTGTCCGTCTGGTATTTCCTCGATCAGGGCCGCCGGAACGTGCTGCGCCTGTAGCGGGGGATGAGCCGACATCATTGCGAATTGGAATTATACGCGGTTCCACCGGTAGTATCCCTCGTCGGCGATGGCGAGCATGGCCCGGTCGGCGGGGTTATCGCCATAGGCATAGATGTAGTCGAACTTCTCGATGTCGTATCGCTCCTTGATCCGCCTGACCTTTTCACGGCCGGTGCAGTTCTTTGTGGAGAACCTTCCCGTAATTCGCCCGTCCCGCACCTCCAACCCCGTTGCGATGAGTTCCACGGCCTGGGCCGCGCACCAGTCCCGTAGCCAGATATCCATCGACCCGGTCACGACGACGACGGTGTCGCCCTTTTCCTTGTGCCACGCGATCCGTTCGAGGGCGATTTTCCTGACGATCTTGGGAAGCTCCTCGATGGCGTATTTCGACCCCAGCCTTTCGATCTCTGCCGCGTGCCTGCCGCGGAAATAAAGTATCGCCATAATCTCCTTGGCCCGCGACGCGCCGATGAACCCCAAAAGAAACCCCAGGACGACAGGCATCAGACAGACGACGCCGAGGTAAAACCGCGCGGTCCCCACCACATACTTGATAAAACCGGCGAAGCTGTCCCTGAAGCTGATCGTCCCGTCGAAGTCAAAAAGTGCCAATGCCACGGAAGTCCCCCCTTGCTGGAGCCGATTTTGGTATTATTCTGTCATGGTGGCGGCGGAAAGACAAGGGGGGGGTATGTTTGGGGCCTCGCCCCGAGTTACATTCTTCGCCCCATCTTTGTTGTCTCCTTGTCGCTCTCCTCGACGTACAACAGAGTACGCCTTCGTCGGCTCCGCGTCGCCGCCTCGATGGACCTTCGAATGCGACTCGGTATCCCTCCGTCTCCCTGTCTGAGACAGAATCTCACCATGCAAGACAGATTCTTGCAGCTCAAGACAAATCCGTCGTTCTTGTATCCAATCCGTTCCCTGCCCGCAGGCGCGCCCTTGCCGGGAATGTCCTTTTTGCCGGTCCCTTCCGTCTGTGGTATGCCTTTTGCTAAAATATAGTCAATGCTCCATAAGGGGAGCGAGTCCACTCTCCCGGTTGGCTGTCAGTCATCAAATATTATCATCATGTTTCGCCAGGGGGCTCTATCTCTTTGTGAGGGAAACGGGGGAGTTATGAACGTCGGTAGGTACGGAGGGGGTCGGTGAGGGTCGGTCCTCATTACCTCGGGGAAGGTCGCTGCTCGTTCGTGGTGTGGGCGCCTTTTCAGGCGTCTGTCTCTGTCAGGGTGGATGGGGCGGTCCATCCGATGGAGAGGGACGACATGGGTTACTGGCGCGTCACCAGTGACGGAGTGCCCGCGGGAGCGACTTACCTCTATTGTCTGGGTGGGTCCCTGGCCAGACCCGATCCGGCCTCTCCATTCCAGCCCCATGGGGTGCATGGCGCCTCCCAGGTGATCGACCATGATTTCGACTGGCAGGACCATGACTGGCGCGGGATGCCCCTCGTGGATATGGTCATGTACGAGCTTCACATCGGCACGTTTACGCCCCTGGGCACCTTCGGCTCCGTGATAGAGCGCCTGGACGATCTCGCGGCCCTCGGCGTGAACGCCGTCGAGATCATGCCGGTCAGCCAGTTCCCCGGCGCGAGGAGTTGGGGGTATGACGGCGTCTATCCCTTCGCCGTTCAGAATTCTTATGGGGGACCCCGCGAGTTCAAGAGGCTGATCAACGAATGTCACAAGCGGGCCATGGCGGTTCTCCTCGATGTCGTCTACAACCATCTGGGGCCCGAGGGGAACTATCTCGCCGATTTCGGCCCCTATTTCACGGACAGATACCGGACCCCATGGGGGACGGCCATCAACTTCGACGGCCCGGAAAGCGACGAGGTGCGCAACTTCTTCATGGAGAACGCCCTGTACTGGGCCGAGCACTACCACATCGACGCCCTGAGGATGGATGCGATCCATGGCATCGTCGACCAGGGCGCCACGCCGTTTCTCGCTGAGCTGGCCCAAAGGATACACCGCTTTTCAGATGAGTCGGGACGCACGGTCCATCTGATCGCGGAGAGCGACCTGAACGACAGCAGGGTCGTGACGTCCCTGGAGAAAGGCGGCCTGGGCCTGGACGGGCAGTGGTCGGATGATTTTCACCACGCCCTCCACGGCCTACTTACGGGCGAAAGACAGGGCTACTATGTCGACTTCGGCGGCGTCCGGGACCTCGTCCGGGTCCTCGAAGACGGGTTTCTCTACCAGGGGGGCTATTCCGCCTACAGGAGGCGCCGTCACGGAAATTCGGCGAAGGATGTCCCCGCCGGGAAATTCATCGTCTTCTGTCAGAACCACGATCAGATAGGGAACAGAATGGCCGGCGAGAGACTGGCTGCCCTGGTGCCCTTCGAAGCCCTCAAACTGGCGGCGGGGGTCCTTTTCACCTCGCCCTATGTGCCGCTCCTCTTCATGGGCGAGGAATACGGGGAGGATAGGCCTTTCCTCTATTTCGTGGATCACTCCGACCCGGACCTGATAAGGGCCGTGAGAGAGGGGAGAAGGGAGGCGTTCAAGGCGTTCGCCTGGGAGGGAGAGCCGCCTGACCCCGCGGATACGGCTACCTTCTCGGCCTCCAAAATTGAATGGGAAAAGCGATACCGGGGCAAAGGAAAGATGCTTTGCGACTATGTCCGGCGTCTTCTGGTCCTTAGAAGGGAGATCGAATGCCTTGCCACTACGGACAAGGACCGCATGGAGGTCTACGCCTCGGAATCCGACAGGCTCGTGGTGGCGCGGAGGTGGAAGGGGGCAAGTTCGGCCTTCTGGGTCTCCCATTTCGGGGGCGCGAGAAGGCCCCTCACGGTCCCCCTTCCGCCGGGCAACTGGAAGAAGGTCCTCGACTCGAACGACGCGACGTGGGGCGGCCCGGGCGCGTGCCTCCCGGAGCGCCCGACCGGGAAGGCGGAAGACCTGTTCATAGGGGGATACGGATTCGCCCTCTTTGTCGTGGACGGATAGGGAAGGTATTATGGCCATGGAGCAGGAGTATCAGCCGAGAATACCCCTCTCGACCTACCGGCTGCAGCTCAATCGCGAGTTCACGTTTTCCGAGGCCCGCGCGATCATCGGGTATCTTGCCGATCTCGGCATCACCGATCTTTACACCTCTTCATACCTCAAGGCAAGGGAGGGGAGCCTTCACGGGTACGATATCGTGAACTTCAGCGAGCTGAACGACGAGATCGGCGCGCCTGAGGAGTACGAGGCCTTCGTCGAGGAGCAGAAGCGCTGCGGATTCGGTCAGATCCTCGACCTCGTGCCGAACCACATGTGCATCGGCAGCGACAGGAACCTCTGGTGGATGGACGTGCTGGAGAACGGCCCAAGCTCGGTCTACGCGAGGTTTTTTGACGTAAACTGGCAGCCTGTCAAGATCGAGCTGAAAAACAAGATACTCGTCCCGGTCCTGGGCGACCAGTACGGGAAAATCCTCGAAAACCAGGAACTGCGCCTCGAATTCCGCGACGGCGCCTTTTTTGTCTCCTATGGGGACTCCCGGTTCCCGATCCGGCCTGACACGTACACGGCGATCCTCACCCATCGCGCGAAGGAGCTTGAAGAGGCCCTGCCGCCTGAAAATCTCCCCTACTCCGAGCTTCTCAGCATCAATACGGCCCTCGGCCACCTCCCCGCCTATACCCGGACCGATCCGGACAAAATGGCCGAGCGGAACAGGGAAAAAGAGATCGTGAAGAAGCGTCTTTCCAGCCTCTACCACGAGAGCCCGGAGGTGAGGCGCTTCGTGGACGAGAACGTGACGATATTCAATGGGATCAAGGGTGAGCCGAGGAGCTTCGATCTTCTCGACCGGCTTTTGCAGGATCAGGCATTCAGGCTTTGCGACTGGCGGGTGGCGACAGAAGAGATAAACTACAGGAGGTTCTTCGACGTCAACGATCTCGCGGCGATACGGGTGGAAGATCCCCTCGTCTTTCATGAGACGCACAAGCTGGTCTTCAGGCTCATCAGGGAAGGGAAGGTGACGGGCCTCAGGGTAGACCACCCCGACGGCCTCTACGACCCCTCCGGCTATTTTCACCGCCTCCAGCGGAACTGCTACGTCCAGATGGGGCTGAGGACAGCCGAGACGTCCCGTGAGGGTCTGGGGCAGGGCGAGGAGGCGATCGTCTCCGAAGAGCTGGGGCGGCGGTACGAGGAATTGGCCAATTCCACCCGTAAGGCGAAGCCTTTCTACATTATCGGGGAAAAGATCCTGATGAGAGACGAGGCGATGCCCGAGGAGTGGCCTATCTTCAGTACGACGGGATACACCTTTCTCAACCTCGTGAACGGTCTCTTTGTCGATACCCTGAACGAGAAGGCCTTTGACCGTCTCTACAGGAAGTTCGTGCGCCGGGCGATCGACTACGGCCAGGTCGTGTATGAGAAGAAGAAGTTCGTCATGCAGAGGGCCATGTCGAGCGAGATCAACACACTGGGACATTATCTCAATCGCATTTCCGAGAAAAACCGCCATACCCGCGACTTCACGCTCTATAGCCTCACCGGCGCCATCATCGAGGTCATCGCCTTTTTTCCCGTGTACAGGACGTACATCACCAACTGGAACATCGCCGGGCGCGACCGCCGGCACATAGAATCCGCCGTTGCCGGGGCAAAGGCCATGAACCCGACGGTCAACGAGTCGATCTTCAATTTCCTCAAGGACGTGCTGCTCCTCGAATGCCCGGTCGAGTTGGATGATGACGGGAGGAAGGAGTGGCTCGATTTCGTAATGCGATTCCAGCAGCTCACGGGGCCGGTGATGGCCAAGGGACTCGAAGACGCGGCCTTTTACGTTTACAGCAGGCTGATCTCCCTGAACGAGGTGGGGGGGAGTCCGGACCGTTTCGGCACGTCGCTCCAAGAGTTTCACGAACACAATCTCAAGCGGCAGAAGTTTTGGCCCAACGCCCTGATCACGACCTCCACCCATGACTCGAAGCGGAGCGAAGACGTGAGGGCAAGGATAAGCGTGCTCTCGGAGATACCCGAGGACTGGAGAAGGCGGCTCACGAAATGGAGCCAGATCAACAGAAAAAGGCGCGTTCCCGTCGACGGCGGGTATGCGCCTGACCCGAACGAAGAGTATTTCCTTTACCAGACGCTCGTGGGGACGTGGCCGTTCGAGACGGCCGGCGATGCGGAATATCGCGATTATGTCGATAGGATAAAAGGATACATGCTGAAGGCGCTGCGGGAGGCAAAGATCAATACGAGCTGGATCAACCCGCGCGTCGCCTACGAGCAGGCCTTCGCGGGCTTCGTGGAGGCGATCATGAACAAAAGAAGGGCGAACGAATTTCTGGATGATTTCGAAGGGTTCCACAGAAAGATCGCCTTCTGCGGGATGTGCAATTCCCTCTCCCAGACCCTGCTCAAGATACTATCGCCCGGCGTCCCCGACTTTTATCAGGGCACGGAAATATGGAATTTCAGCCTGGTGGACCCCGATAACAGAAGGCCGGTGGATTACGACGGGCGAAAAAAGATGCTCCTCGATCTCGCGCGATGGGAAAAGGAGGCCACCCTGCAAGAGATCGCGCGACAGCTCGTCGGCACCTGGAAAGACGGAAGGATAAAGATGTACGTGACTTCCAGGGCCCTCAATTTCCGAAAGACCCATGGCGGGATGATCAGGCGGGCCGGCTACACGGCGCTCGCGGCGGAGGGGGCGAGGGCGCAGAACGTCTGCGCCTTTGCGCGCCGCCTGGGAGGGGCTACCTTCATCGTGGTCGCGCCGAGGTTCATCATGGGCCTTCTGGAAGACGGGGAATGGCCGGCCCTGAAACAGGGGGTGTGGGACGACTCTTTTCTGCCTCTCCCTTCCCTTGACGCGCACGACTACGAGAACATTTTTACAGGTGAGGTTGTGAAAAGGGTGGTCTACCGGAAGGCGGCAACGATCCATCTCGCCGACCTCTTCCGCACCTTTCCCGTGGCCCTCCTCAGGGGACTCGACCACAAATCGGTATTATAAAACCACCAACCTCCTGATATAGTTCGCGATCTCCTCGGGGTCGTCCATCACCGCGAATATATTCAGGTCCTCTTTGGCGATCATGTCCCGGCTCAGCATGTGGGTGCGCATAAAGTCGATCATCTCGCCCCAGTACTCGCTGCCCACGAGGATGACCGGAAAGGTTCTTATCTTTCTCGTCTGGATCAGGGTGACCGCCTCGAACAACTCATCGAGGGTCCCGAAACCGCCGGGCAGCACGATATAGGCCATGGCGTATTTGACGAACATTACCTTTCTGACAAAGAAATACCGGAAGCTGAGCGGGAGATTGATGTAGGGATTCGGCTTTTGCTCGAAAGGCAGCTCAATGTTGATGCCCACCGATTTTACGCCCGCCTCCAGCGCCCCCTTGTTGACCGCTTCCATGACACCCGGCCCGCCACCGGTGATCATATTGAACCCGTATCGTCCCAGGGTCCGCGCCAGTTCATAGGCCCTTGTATACAGTTCATCCCCCTCCTTGACCCGGGCGCTTCCGAACACCGTGATTGCGGACCTCACGTCGGCAAGGCTCTCGAAGCCCTCGACAAACTCTGCCAGGATGTGGAAGAGGCGCCATGAATCTTTCAGTGTTATGTCGTCGATCACGAACTGTTTTTCCATATTTCCTCTTTTGCCTTGAGATTTTGCCGCCTCGTATATAATATTTAAGACCCGCGGGGGAAGTCAAGCGACCGCGCGGTAATAATTTTCGATCCGTCCGCCCGTTCCTTTTTATGGAGGGGCGAGCCGGTAATTGCGAGGGATGGGCCGTGAACAGGGACATATTCAGGGAATACGATATAAGAGGGCTCGTCGGGGTCGATTTGACCGATGAGCTTGTCCGCGACATAGGTCGGGCCTTTGCCGCGTACATGCGGGAGAGGGGCAGGGTGAGGGCATCGGTCGGCAGGGACTGCAGGCTCAGTTCCGACCGTTTCGGCGCCCTCGTCACGGAGGGCATGGTGGAAGGGGGTCTGTCGGTCGTAGACCTGGGCGTTCTGCCTACCCCCCTCTTTTACTTTTCCCTCTTCACCCTGGATGTGGAGGGCGGCATCATGGTGACCGGGAGCCACAACCCGCCCGATTACAACGGTTTCAAGGTGGCCTGCGGAAGAAGCACCCTCTCCGGCAGAGAGGTGCAGGAGATCGGGGACATCATCGAGGCGCGCCGCTTCGTCTCCGGACGGGGCTCCGTGGCCGGCTATCCGGCCATAAAGGACGATTACTACACGTTTCTGAGGGGCAATATCGCCATAGGGCGGCCGTTGAAGGTTGTCGTGGACGCGGGCAATGGGACCGGGGGGGCCGTGGCCTGTCCGATCATGGAAGAGATGGGGCAAGAGGTCATTCCCCTTTTCTGTGAGATGGACGGCCGCTTCCCCCACCACTTCCCCGACCCCACGGTCGAGGCAAATCTGGGGCATCTGAGGGAAAGGGTGCTCTCCACCTCCGCCGATCTGGGGATCGGCTATGACGGGGACGCCGACAGGATCGGCGTCGTGGACAATGAAGGACGGGTGATCCGGGGCGATTACCTCATGATAATATTCGCCAGAGAGATAATCGACCACCACAAGGGCGGCTCTTTCGTGTCGGAGGTGAAATGCTCGAAGAATCTTTTCGCCGACATCGAGAGGCGCGGGGGGAAGGCGATCATGTGGAAGGCGGGCCATTCGCTCATCAAGCAGAAGATGAAGGAGACAGGCGCCCTCTTTGGCGGCGAGATGAGCGGCCACATGTTTTTCGCGGACAGGTTCTTCGGATTCGACGATGCGATCTATGCCTCGCTCAGGCTGCTCGAAATTCTCGCCAAGGACGGCAGGAGGCTTTCCGACTTCCTGAGCGATCTGCCCCCCACGTGGTCTACCCCCGAGATCAGGGTCGATTGTCCCGAGCATATCAAATTCCGTGTGGTGAAAAGGATGACCGACTATTACAGGGAAAGGTTCGAGATCACCGACACCGACGGGGTGCGCTTTATGATGCCCGATGGATGGGGATTGGTCCGCGCGTCCAATACGCAGCCCATACTCGTGCTGCGGTTCGAGGCGGACACCGATCGTGCGTGCGAGCGGATCGAGGCCATGGCGCGGGCCGACCTCGCGCGCATGATCGATCAAGAGATCGAGGCGTCCGCCTTGTAGGGCATTCCGCAAAAATAATTACCGATTGACGGCCTAGATTCCGGCTGTCCTTCGTCATTCCGGCGAACGCCGGAATCCAGCATTTTCAGGGCCTTATGAACCACTGGACCCCGGCTTTCGCCAGGGTGACGGGAACTCGAATCGTTACTCAATTTTGCGGAATGCTCTAGGGCTTCGCGCGTGGAGGGGACGCTTAAGCTCCGGTAATTAAGGGCTCGTCAGAAAATAAATGGGCTATCTGGCTCGTCTTTTTGTCCGCCCGCTTCGTTGCGAAAAGGTCATGTACATCCAGTAGATTTGGCCTTTCCGCGCCTCGCCGATCGGCCAAAAATCCTTCGCCATCTGACTCATTTATTTCCTTCCGAGCCCTAACCCCCGCAGCCGACGGTGGTATTTTTTCGCCCCCGGTTCATCCTTTCATGTATAATAGGGAACAAGATTTTTTTGGGAACAGGATTTTTTCGGAGTCGGTATGCTTGTGTTACCTCCCCACATCACGCGGCCTGCGCGGTACCTTGGCATCGAGCCGAACAGGGCGACAAAGGCATTGCGCAAGGGCGACGTGAGGTTCGCCCTCTGCTACCCGGATATCTACGAGATCGGCATGTCCTATCTCGGTTTCTGTCTTCTCTACGAGCTTGCGAACAGCACCGAAGGGCTATCGTGCGAGCGCTGCTTCGCGCCTTGGCACGACATGGACGACTATCTCAGGGGCCACGCCATACCGCTTTTCACCCTCGAATCGCGCACCCCCCTTGCCCAGATGGACGTGGTCGGCTTCTCGCTCAGCTATGAGCTGAACATCACGAATGTCCTCAATATGCTCTCCCTCGGGAATATACCTATCAGGGCCGATGAGCGCGAGACCGGTCCGGTCGTCATCGGCGGCGGGCCTCTCATGCTCAACCCAACCCCCTTCGAGCGGTTCTTCGACCTCATAGTCGTCGGCGAGGCGGAGCATGTGATCGTGGAGATGGCAAGGCGCATCAAGGCCATGAGGGGGCTGTCCAGGGCCGCGATCATCGAGGGGCTCGCGTCCATTGAAGGGGTCTATTCGCCCCTTTCGAAAAGGCCCGTGAAAAGGCAGTTCATCGAGGATCTGAACGGTTCGTACCACCCGGTCAGGCCCCTTATTCCGGTGGTGGGGAGCGTCCACAACCGCCTCAATATCGAGATATCGAGGGGCTGCGGGAACGGGTGCCGGTTCTGCCTCGCGGGCTACGGGTACCGGCCATACAGGGAAAGGGACCCGGACGTGCTGGCAAAGATCATCGACCGGGCGATAAGGGAGACGGGCTTCGAGGAGATATCCCTTCTTTCCCTCAGCTCGGGCGACTATAGCTCCCTTTCCACCCTCATCGGGTACATAAGGCGCAACCATAGGGATGTTTCCATCTCGCTGCCGTCACTCAAGATAGGGAGTATCACGGAGGAGGAGATAGACCTGCTGGGCGGGGGCGCGAAAGGCGGCCTCACCTTCGCCCTCGAAACATCGAGCGCGGAGCTGCGGGACCGGCTGAACAAGGATATAGAGACCGACATGCTTATCAACTGTCTTCCCCTCCTCAAGAGGCACGGATGGAGGAAGGTCAAGCTCTATTTCATGGTCGGTTTCCCGTGGGAGCGGGACGAGGACCTGCTCGCCATCCGGGACCTCATCAGGCCCTTCGTAAGACAGGGGATGGAGGTCAACCTCTCCCTCTCCCCCTTTACGCCGAAACCCCACACGCCTTTTCAGTGGCACCCCATGGAGGAGGAAGGCAGGCTGCGGGATAAGGTGCGCCTCGTCAGGAACGCCGCCTCCGGCAGGGGCGTGAAGATAAAGATCCGCGACATAAAGACGAGCATGGTGGAGGCCCTGATCTCCCGCGGTGACGGGCGCCTTTCGCCGCTCTTTGAGGCGCTTCACGCAAAGAGGGTGAAGCTCGAGGCCTGGAGCGAGTCGTTCAAGCCCGAGCTTTACGACGAGTGGCTCATGGGGCAAGATGGACTCGCGGAGGAACTCCTCGGAAAAAGGGAGATGACAAGGGTATTGCCCTGGGATTTCATCGATACGGGCGTGAAGGACTCCTTTTTGCGCGACGAGTATGATTTGGCCGAGCGCGGCCGGAAGACGGAAAACTGTTACGAGTCCTGCGCGGGCTGCGGGATGTCCTGCGCCCAGATGGCGGACCGGCCCCGGCGCCCCCCGGAAGAGATCACGGCGCAAGGCCCTGCGGCGCAAGGCCGCGCGACGGAGGCCTCGACGCCCGATCGGCCGGGGGACGCTACCGGCAATGCGGATGCCGCCTTCACCATCATGACCGTGCGATACGCAAAGTGCGGGGAGGCCCGCTATATCGGCCATCTCGATACGATGGACATTCTCCTCCGGGCCTTCAGATCGGCCGGTATTCGCCTGAAGATGCACGGGAAATATCACCCCAAGCCGCGCATCTCTCTTTCCGCCGCCCTGCCGGTCGGCATCGAGAGCACATGCGAGATGATAGAGATCGAGGCGGAGGGTATGGGGCTTATGGAGCGCGCCATGACGGCGGCCATCAATAGGCGCCTCCCGAGGGGCATGCGCGTCCTCGGCGTCCAACCGCGCCGGATGGACGGGATGACCAACCATTTTGGCTACCTCCTCGTAGGGGGACCGGGCATCCAGGGAGAGGTGACGCGGATAAAGGACCGCCGGGGGCGGTCCTTTTATCGTTCGCCCGGACCCCGCGTAAAAGAGCTGTGGCTTTCCGGAAACTTCGAGAGAATCGTGAAGGTAGAGAACAGGAGAATCGATGGCATCCGAGCTGATTATCAACGCAACCTTCCATGAGACAAGAATTGCTTTCCTGGAGAACGGCATCCTCACGGAGTTTTTCGTCGAGAGGAAGAACGACAGGAGCATCGTCGGCAATATCTACAAGGGCAGGGTGGTCAGGATACTGCCGGGGATGGACGCGGCCTTTGTCGACATAGGCCTCGAAAAATCGGCATTCCTCTATGTGGCCGACATAGTAGTCGACGCGATGGTGTATGAGGACTTCGAGGAGACAGGCACGGCGGTGGAGTCGAGCGAGCGCATAGAGGGGGTGCTCGAAGAAGGACAGGAGATCATCGTGCAGGTGTCGAGGGAGCCCATCGGCCAGAAGGGCACGAGGGTAACGTCGCGGATCACCCTTCCCGGCAGGCTGCTCGTCCTCATGTCGGCGAGCGAGCACGTCGGGGTATCGCGGCGCATAGAGGATGAGGAGGAGCGAAAGAGGCTCGCCTCGCTGCTGAAGGAGATGTGCCCCAAGGGCTTCGGCCTGATCGCGCGGACCGCCTGCGAGGGGAAGAAGGAGGACGAGCTTCTCGCGGACCTCGATTTTCTCCGGCGCATCTGGGAGGGCATACAGGAGAAGGCGAGGAAGATGAGGGCGCCCTCCCTGCTTCACCACGATCTCAGACTCATATTGCGCGTCATCAGGGACCTCCACGCGCATGGCCTGAAGAAGATAGTCGTCGACGACCCCGTGCTTTATAAGAGGATCGAGGAGTTCCTTAAGGAGTATCTACCGGAGGGGAGGTGCGAGGTCGAGTATTTTGACGAGAAAGAAGATATATTCGACTCCTACAGGATCGAGGTGGAGATATCCAAGCTGACCCAGAAGAAGATATGGCTGAAGTCGGGGGGCTACATCGTCTTCGATTACACCGAGGCCCTTACCGTCATCGACGTCAATACGGGTAAGTATCTCGGCAAGAAGGGGCTCGAAGACACCATTCTCCGGACGAACCTGGAGGCGGTCAAAGAGATCGCGTACCAGACAAGGCTAAGGAACGTGGGGGGCATCATTATCGTCGATTTTATCGATATGGAGCGGAAAGACTCCAGGGAGACCGTGTTCCAGGCGCTTCTCGACGCGTTCAAGAAGGACAGGATAAAGACCTTCGCCTATCCGATCAGCGAATTGGGGCTCGTCCAGTTGACGAGAAAGAGGACGCGGGAGAACGTGGTCAGCATGCTGACCGAGACCTGCCCCACGTGCGACGGCTCGAGTTACATCAAATCGCGCTACACCGTATGCTACGAGGTGCTCCGAAATCTTCGGGTTTTATGCAGAAAGGGGGAGGGGAAGCAGTTCAATGTCTTCCTCGCCAGGGAAGTGGCGCGCCTCCTGTTCGAAGAGGAGAAGGCGTCCATAGAATACCTGGAGACGACCTACGGCGCGAAAATTAATATTATTGCTAATTCCGCCTTCATAATAGATAATTTTGAGGTGAGGGCTTTACAGTAAATGACCCTAAACCCTTCACGCGCCGCCGGTCGGGGACTATGGCGGCCCATGGGAGCACAATGGAGCATGAGCTACTTTCACCGGCCAAGGTGAACCTATATTTGAAGGTCGTCTCGAAGCGGCCTGACGGCTACCACGATCTCGTGAGCATCGTCGATGTCATCTCCCTCTGCGACGTCATACACATCCGGGAGACGCGGGGCGGGCAGGTGGTAATCAGGGATGATCGCGGTCTTTTGCCGGACGGGCCGGCCAATACGATCTACAGGGCGGTCATGCTTTTGAGAGAGCGGTACGGGATTGCGGCGGGTGTGGAGGTGGACGTCGAAAAACGCATCCCTCTCGGCAGCGGGCTGGGGGGAGGCAGCGGGAACGCGGCCACGGTCATGAAAGAGCTGGTGCGTATCTGGGACCTGCCGGCAGAGGGGGCCGAGCTTGGGGAGCTGGGCAGGCGGGTAGGCGCCGACGTGCCCCTTTTTCTGTATGGAAAATCGTGCATCATAAGGGGGGTCGGCGAACGGGTGAGCCCCATCGATCTGCCGGCCATGTGGTACGTGGTGGTCTATCCGAATATCGCCATCAGCACGAGAGATGTATACAATGGCTTAAGAATCGTGTTGACAAAAGACAAAAATGACGTTACAGTCTCGGGAAAATTTTCCCATGCCACCGGCATCGCCGATATTTTGGAGAACGACCTGGAAGATGTCGCTTTTTCACTATGTCCTGCAATAAAGACAATAAAGGAACGGCTGACCGAGGCCGGAGCGCTGGGTTCGCTCATGAGCGGGAGCGGGTCCGCTGTTTTCGGCATATTTGAGGATGAAAGAGGTGCACGAAAAGCTTTGGAAGAGTTAGGAGGTCTTGGAAGTGTCTTCATAGCCCACAGCATTGAGGGAGGAGAGCGATGGAAATCACCGATGTGAAGATCTACCCGGTTAACGAGAAGAAAGTGAAGGCATACGCTTCTGTTATTTTTGATGAATGCTTCATCATCAGAGACCTCAAGGTGATTGACGGCGACAGCAAGCTGTTCGTGGCCATGCCGAGCAAGAAGATGAAAGACGGCTCGTACAGGGACACCGTGCACCCCCTGAACAGCGAAACCCGGCAGAGGATAGAGTCGAGGGTGCTCAACGCGTACGAGCAGGAGCTTAACAAAATAGGTCAGTAAGAATCAGCACGGATTGGGGTGTCGTCAAGCGGTAAGACTCGGGCCTTTGGAGCCCGCATTCGGAGGTTCGAATCCTCCCACCCCAGCTTTTTTTAACGACCGTGATTCTGTGAGGAGGATGGGTAAGTGGACCAACTAAGGATATTCACCGGCACCGCCAACAAAGAGCTGGTGGAACGGATATGCGGTTATCTCAAGGTCAAAATGGGAAAGGCGAGCGTCGGCACCTTCAGCGACGGCGAGATCCAGGTGGAGATCGAGGAATCGGTGAGGGGCATGGACATCTTCCTCATCCAGCCCACGTGTCCGCCGGTCAACGAGAACCTGATGGAGCTGCTTGTCATGCTCGATGCCTTGAAGCGTGCCTCCGTGGCGCGGGTAAATGTGGTTATCCCCTACTACGGCTACGGAAGACAGGACAGAAAGGTGGCGCCGAGGGCGCCTATCACGGCGAGGCTGGTGGCCGACCTGATCGAGGCGGCGGGCGCGTCGAGGATACTCGCCATGGACCTTCACGTCGGACAGATCCAGGGCTTTTTCAACATTCCCGTGGACCATCTTTACGCGCTGCCTGTTCAGCTCGAATATTTCAAGGGTATCGACGAACAGGTGGTGGTGGTCTCCCCCGACGCGGGGGGAGTGGAGAGGGCCAGGGAGCTTGCGAAGAGGCTCCTGGACGCCTCCATCGCCATTATTGACAAGCGGAGAGAAAAGGCCAATGTTTCGAAGGTGATGCACATCGTGGGAGATGTGAAGGGAAAGGTTGCGATCCTTCTCGACGATATGCTCGATACGGGCGGGACGATAGTCCAGTCCGCGGAGGCCCTGAAAAGGGATGGCGCAAGCCGGGTCTACGCATGCTGCACCCACGCGGTGCTGTCGGGAGATGCGGTCGAGAAGCTGAACAATTCTCCCATCTACGAGCTGGTCATCACGAACACCATCCCCCTGAAGGGGAAGTCGAAAGAGCTTCAGAGGGTGAAGGTCCTCGACGTCTCACCCATCCTGGGCGAGGCGATCAGGAGAATACATAACGAGGCGTCGGTAAGCTCGTTGTTTGTGTAATCACAGGAGGTCGGGTCATGGAAGAAATACGGATACAGGCGGAGACGAGGAATGGGAGGGGAAAGGGGCCTGCCCGCAAGCTCAGGAGTCAGGGCGGCATTCCCGCGATCCTCTACGGGAGGGATGTGACACCCGTTGCCCTTTCCGTCTCATCGAAGGACTGGAGGCTCCTCGAAGCCCATATGAGGAGCAACGCGATCATCAAAATGGACCTGAATGACGCCGGGACCGTGCAGGAAAGACCGGTGATGATAAAGAACGTCCAGAAGGCGCCCGTCGACCGCGGCGTGCTTCACATAGACTTTCTTCAGGTGTCGATGGAAAGGGTGGTCCAGGTCGAGGTCCCGATCCATTTGACCGGTGCGTCGGTGGGCGTCGTGAAAGGCGGCGTGGTGGAGCAGCACCTGCGGACGGTCATGGTCGAGAGTCTGCCGGGACAGATCCCGGAAAGGATCGACGTCGACATATCGAATCTGGACATCGGTGATTCCATTCACATTCAGGAGATATCGCTGCCCGGCGTCAAACTCCTCGATCATCCCGACGTGGCCGTCGTGGGCGTAACCCCGCCCGAGGCAGAGGAGAAGGTGGAGGCGGCTGCGCAGGCGGCAGCGGAGGAAGGGACACCCAAGGAGGAATGATCGTTTTTGTTCCTCATCTGCGGTCTTGGCAATAAGGGCGCGGCCTACCGGAACACCAGGCACAACATGGGCTATCTCGTCCTCGACAGGTTTTCGGAAAGAAGGGGGATCGTCCTTGCGAGGAAGGTAGCCGGCTGCATCGTGGGCGAGGCGGACGACACCCTCCTCGCAAGGCCGGACACGTTCATGAACCTCTCGGGGGGGCCGGTCTCCTCCTTGATGCGAAAGAGGAATATCCCGCCGGAAAATCTTATCGTCGTCCACGACGACCTCGATATGGAATTCGGGAGGATGAAGATCAGGCAAGACGGGGGTGACGGCGGCCACAAGGGCGTGCGGTCCGTGGCGGACTCCCTCCGGACGCGCCAATTTTTCCGGATAAAGATAGGGATAGGCAGGGACCCGTCCATACCGCCAGAGGATTACGTGCTCTCCCGTTTCACGAAGGAGGAGGCGCCCGTCCTTGACCAGGCGCTCGACAGGGCCGTCGACGCCCTTCACGCCTTCCTCTCCGAGGGGTTCGAACAGGCGATGAACCTCTTTAACAGGTCGTGACCCCGCGCGCATCCGATTCGCGGATTCATCGCCGAAGGAGAGAAAAATGGGTTTTTCCTGCGGCATCATCGGACTTCCCAATGCTGGCAAGTCGACCATATTCAATGCGCTGACCGCCCTCTCTGTAGCGGCCCAGCCCTATCCGTTTTGTACCATCGAGCCCAACACGGGCGTCGTTCCCGTGCCCGATGACCGGCTATCGAACCTGGCCCGGCTGATCGTACCCGAGAAGGTGACACCCACCACCATCGAATTCATCGATATCGCCGGCCTCGTCAAGGATGCCCACAAGGGCGAGGGCCTGGGCAACAGGTTCCTGGGAGAGATACGGGAGGTTGACGCCGTGGCCCATGTGGTGAGATGCTTTGAGGCAGGTAACGTCCCGCATGTCTACGCCACCATCGATCCGGGAAGGGATATCGAAACCATAGAGACGGAGATCATCATCGCTGACCTGGAGATCGTCGAGGAGCGCATCGGCAAGATAGAGCGGCTGGCGCGGGTGTCGAAGGAGAAGCACGATCAGGAACACGACGTGCTCCTCACGGTGAAGAGGGACCTGGAGGCGGGCCGGTTCATCGACAGGGACGCGCTCTCGCCGGAGGCGCGGGAGGTTCTTGCGTCCTTCAGCCTCATCACGGCGAAACCGGTCTTCTATATAGTTAATATCGACGAGAAGGACCTGGAAAATGTGCCCCTTGAGTCAATCGAGGGTCCCGCGCGCGAGAGGAAGCGGCCCGTCGTCTACATCTCGGGAAAACTCGAAGAGGAGCTGGCCCTTTTGCCTGCCGGCGAGCGGGCGGACTTCATGGAGATGTACAACATGAGGGAGGTGGGCATAGAGAAAATCATCAGGGTCGGTTACGACATCCTCGACCTCATCACGTTCTACACGGTCGTGGGCAAGGAGATGCGGGCCTGGACGGTCAGGAAGAACACGCCCGTCGTGAAGGCCGCCGGCCGGATACATTCCGACATGGAGCGGGGTTTTATCAAGGCCGAGGTCATACGGTACGAGGATTTTACGAGGCTCGGCTCCGAGCATGCGGCCAGGGAAAAGGGCCTGGTGAAAATCGAGGGCAAGGAATATATCGTGCAGGACGGGGATATACTCCATATCCGGTTCAACGTGTAGGCAGGGACGCCGACCGGCCGGGGGGAACATCAGCATATCTGATGGGTCCCGCAGGAAAGTATCTGGTGGTCGCGACTCTTGTTCCTGAAAATTGTCGTGCCCTTGAGCCCCATCCCATGGGCTTCCACATATATGGTGAGGATATCATCGGGGGTGGCGGTTTCGGGGAGATTGATGGTCTTCGAGACCGCGTTGTCTACGTGGTCCTGAAAGGTTCTCTGAATCCTCAGATGATAGAGGGGCGCCACCTCGTACGCCTTCCGAAAGAGTCTTTCCCGTCTCTCGCCGGCATCCGGCCGGTCCTTGATTTCCCGCCACAGGGGGTCTTCCACCTGCACCTCTATCCCGCCGAGAAGCAGCCGGCTGTACTGTATGTCAAAGATCGGCTCGATGCCGCTCGACGTTCCCGCAATGATGCTCAACGTCCCCGTGGGTGCGATCGTCGTGGTCGTGGCGTTGCGCTGGGGAAGGTTTCTTTTGTCCCACAGGCTTCCCTTGAAGTTGGGGAAGGGTCCCCGTTCATCCGCCAGGAGCTTTGATGCGATCTTCGATTCCCTTTCGATGAAGCTGATGACTTTTTCGCCCAGTGATTCGGCCTGGGGAGAATCGTAGGGAAGGCCGAGCCGGATGAGGAGGTGGGCAAAACCCATAACGCCGAGGCCGATCTTGCGGTTTGCCCTGGTGATCCTGATGATCTCGGGGGAAGGGTAGGTGCTGACGTTGATCACATTGTCCAGGAAGCGGACGGAGAGGTGGGTCAGCTCCTTGAGCCTTTCCCGGTTTATATCGCCCTTCGTGGCGAGTTTTGAAAGGTTGATTGACCCGAGGCAGCAGGACTCATAGGGAAGCAGGGGCTGCTCGCCGCATGGATTGGTCGCCTCGATCTCCCCTAGGAGCGGCGTCGGATTTGCCGAGTTTACGGTATCGATAAAGATCACGCCCGGCTCGCCGGAGGCCCAGGCAGATTCGGCAATGAGCTTCAACAGGCCCCTTGCCTTGACCGTCCTTACCTCCTTTTTCGTCCTCGGATTTACGAGCGGGAAATCACCGTCGCCCTTATAGGCGCGCATGAAATCGTCCGTCACCGCTACCGAGAGATTGAAGTTCGTCAGCTCTGCCGGGTCCCTCTTGATCGTCACGAACTCTTCTATGTCCGGATGGTCGATCCTGAGAACGCCCATATTCGCGCCGCGCCGCGTGCCCCCCTGCTTCATCACGTCGGTGGCGCAATTGAAGACGCGTATGAAGGAGACAGGCCCGCTTGCCGCACCCATCGTCGATCTGACCACGTCGTCCTTCGGCCGGAGGCGGGAGAAGGAAAATCCCGTTCCCCCGCCCGCCTGATGGAGTTTCGCCGTAAGCTTCACCTGATCGAAGATGGAATCGAGGGAGTCCTCGATGGGCAGCACGAAGCATGCGGCGAGCTGGCCCAACGGACGGCCCGCGTTCATGAGGGTAGGGGAGTTGGGAAGGAATTCGAGGTTGACCATCATCCGGTAAAAGGCCTCGTCCACCTCCTCCCGCTTGCCGTCCCGGTAATTGTCCTCAGCTGCCGCAACAGATGAGGCGACCCTCCGGAAAAGCCCGTCGGCTGTCTCAAGCGGACTACCGGCCTCATCCTTGATGAGGTACCTCTTCCTCAGCACCAGCAGCGCGTTTTCATCGAGGTGCACGTGATATTCCTTATACGCCGACCGATTCAGGGCTCACCGTTCGAAACCCGCCCTCCGGAACCTACGGGCAATACCGGGTAGCTCGCCCGCGTCGGCGCATCACGGCCGCCTGGTACCCTCCGGGGGTTACCCGCGCCGAAGGCGCGGGCGTTGCCTTTGAACGCAACTAGGTATAACATAAGCCTCTTTGAATCAGGATTCAAAACCGCGCCCGGTCCGGCCTGTCCCGGATGCGCGTTATGCCAAGTCGCTTATCCTATCCTTATCCTTGTTGTCGCATCACGGCTCAGCGTACTACCACTGAAAGACGCTGAAAGCAGAGGGCTGTTTTTTTAGACCTTGAAGAACCTCCCCGGTTGGCTTCTCGGATCGTCGGGTACAAAACGCTTTGGACGAAGAGGAGATGGTAAAGGGGGGACCGATGTCCGGATCGAGCAGGACACTCAAGGAACCTGGTTGACAATAAGAACTACCGTGCTTACGATTTGATAAGACTATACACCTTGCCAGGGCTGTCTTGCAGAAGTGATCGGGAGCATACCGAGGTAGAGGAATCTGATGAGGGCCGGCCTTAGGTGAAGAAGGGGGCGGCCCATAAGAATAATGGGAGGTCCTTCATGGCGAGACAGTGTAAGGTCGAAGAATTTATCCCCTGCCGCATTGAGATTCGCCGCCTGCTCGGAAGGCAACTCAAGATGCCGCTCGTGGCTGTGGTCGAGCCTGTCCCTCCCGGTTTCATGGCGCACGTCTCGGGCATCGCCGTATTCGGCTATGGCGACGACGACGCCGAGGCAATTGATGTCCTGAAGCAAGGAATAGAGGACATATGCCAGGGTGACGGATTCCTCGATCTGCGGGCCTCGATCCAGAGAATGCTCCTTCTGGCAAACCTCATGGCGGGCGACTAATGGACAGCACAGGGCGGATAGCCGGCAGTTAGTTTTGTGTTTCCCGTTTTCTCGCCCTTTCGTGCCTTTAGGGTCACGGAAGCGGACCGGGGTTGCGACCGGTGTCTTTACCGGCCCGATGACCATGGCGGCGCAATACCGGCCATGGTCATCGGGCTTGAGCTACAACGCGCGGACGGAGATCGGCGTTTCGGGCAAGGGGCCCAGGATCACAATCAGCACCTTCAATTACCTGAAGCAGTGAGAGGTGTAACCACGGGCCGAGCGCCGCAGGACGAGTGAAAATTGGCCATGACAGTTCCAAAATAAACGAAGAAGGAGGAGAAGACGATGAAAAAGAAAGGAATGCGTCTAGTGATGGCGGCGATGGTGGTACTGTGCCTGGGCCTTGTGGCCTGCGCAACGACCCCCGTGTCGCAGTCCGACAAGGCTGAACATCAGGCTTCCGTGCGGGATATGGCAAGGCTGACGCTCGCCCAGCTCTACAAAGCCAACCCCGCGGCGGAGAGCGCGGTCACGAGTGCGGCGGGCTATGCCGTCTTCAGCGACTTCGGTTTTAAGTTCATGTTTCTGGGCGGGGCCAAGGGCGCGGGCATCGCGGTGAACAACGCCACCAGGCAGGAGACGTTCATGAAGATGGCCGAGTTCCAGCCCGGTTTAGGGTTGGGAGCCGAGAAGTTCCGGGTGATCTTCATCTTCGAGAACCCCGCTGCGTTCAACAGCTTCGTGACTTCCGGCT
Organism: Syntrophorhabdales bacterium; assembly: GCA_050011095.1. Classification (GTDB taxonomy): domain Bacteria; phylum Desulfobacterota; class Syntrophorhabdia; order Syntrophorhabdales; family WCHB1-27; genus JBEKJU01. The sequence goes on along the minus strand of JBEKJU010000032.1, from coordinate 12,749 downwards.
GGCAGGCAGGGGCCAATGCGATGGCGGCGGCCAAGACCAAGACCGCGGGGGGAGCGCTCACCGGCGCCGTGACGGTGTCGGACGGCGTATATATGTACCAGATCACCGAGGCGGGTGCTATCGTCGGTGTCAGCATCACGGGCGCAAAGTACTACAGGAATAAGGAGCTGGACTGAGAAGTAACGGTGATCGGTGATAGGGGTCCAGGTGGCCCCGCTATGTTAATGGCGGAACAAATGAGGCGACGACTCATCCGAGCCGGGCAACCAATCCCTTTACGATTTTTCGGTTCAGATGATTGGGGGAGAAGGCGCTCTCCGCTACGGCGGCAGGGAAGGCAACTTTTACATGGACCTCCGGGATGGGGGCGTAAGCAGCCCGTCAGGGCGAAGGGCCCGTGAGGCCCGGATGACAGGAGGGAATGTCCCGGCCGTTGCCTGCCGACACGCCCCGGGATACTTGAAGACAAACTTATTGTGAGGGATATCCCTGAGATTGTGGCGGAGGGTCGCCGAATACAGGCTCGGGCTAAACCTGCAAGCTGAAATCATTCCGCATGACAGACATACTCATTATATTCCATTCTCAAACGGGCAATACGGCGAAACTGGCCAGGGCCGTCGCACAGGGTGTGAGTGAGACGGCGAACGCGAGGGCAGTTCTTAAGCGGGCCGCTGATGCCGTGGCGCAGGGTCTGAAAGACTGCAGCGCTGTTGTAATCTGCTCCCCGGAATACTTTGGGTACATGGCGGGCGCCGTAAAAGACTTTTTCGACAGAACATATGAAGAGCTGAAGGATGACGCGACCGTGAACAAGAAGCCTTTCTGCATCGTTGTGAGCGCAGGTAATGACGGATCATTCGCAGTAAGCCATATCGAACGGATCTGCAAAGGGTATCGCTTAAAAAAGGTTCAAAAACCTATTGTCTGTAAAGGCAGGGTAACCGAGGAAGTGTTGGCGAGATGCGTTGAGCTTGGCAGCACAGTCGCCGAGGGTATCAACGCGGCAATATTTTAGTGTCTCACCCGGGAAAAAAACAACAAAGATGTGCCTTTGAATGCAACCCGGTATTAAACTTCGCCTACGCTGGCGAACGGTCGTTTTCGCATACGCGCCCAGGAAGGGCGCCATACGCGCTCATTCAAATTGGGATTTCCAAATGCGTTGCCCTGGGAAGATAATCTTTGCAAGAATAGCAACGCTGAAGCATCGAAAATTTGCCCTGTTTCTGTTCATCTGTTTTTGTCTGTCCGTTATGGCGCCTGCATTTCACCACCATGCGGATGGAGAGTGCCACGCAGACTGTTTCATCTGTTTTCACGTCGCCCACCATTCAAATCAGGCTTTACAGGATATTCCTCAAATTTCATCACCGGTTTCCGCGATTACCCCCGTCTTTTTGTAGAATGCGGTAAACCCTTCCCGTCGTCTTAGTACCCCGTACTCGAACCGGGCTCCGCCCGCGTAGCATCCACACACGAGAACACCCATACCTTTAATCCAAAGACACTAAGAGAAATTCCGCCAAGAGCACTCAACCGACGGAGGTGTTACCATGAAACCCATGATTGCACTCGTCTTGCTACTCATATTTTCAGCAGGCGCCTTCGCCCAAACCCGGACGCAGACCTTGGACGATCGAATAAAAACCCTCGAAGAAACCCTTAAAAAACAGGATCAGACGATCCAGGAACTGAAAACGCTGCAGGGCACCCTGAAGAAGCAAGAACAGGCTATCGAGGAGCAGCGAAAGCTGATTGAACAGTTAAAGACGGAAATCACCCATGCCCGGGGCCGTGCCCCGACTGAGGCTACCGCTGCTGCGGCGCCCCCGGACCCGGCTGCCATGGAAGCGCCCCCGCCCCCTCCTGCCCCGACCGCGGCCGCTGCTGCTGGGCCGCCCTCGACCGCGGAGGTGCAAAAGCAGGTGCAGGAGCTGAAGGAGCAAGTGGATCAGGTGGCCGAAGCGCAGAAGAAGTTCGTTCCGAGCGTCTTCAACCCTTCCATCGGGTTCGTGGGTGAGACGGTCTTTTCCTATAACAACAGGCCGTCGAGTCAGACGGGCAACAGCAGCTATGCCCGCGGAGGGTACGATGCGTACCTGCGTTCGGTAGAGCTGAACGCGGCCGCATCGGTCGACCCCTTTGCGCGAGGGTACGTGGTGCTCAACGCCTCCGCCGATCCGGTCACCGGTGAGGCCAACACGCAGGTGGAGGAAGCATCGATCGTCACGACCTCTTTGCCGTGGAACCTGACGGTTCAGGGGGGACGGTTCTTCGGCGAATTCGGCCGGTTGGGGTATATCCACGATCATTAGCTACCTTTCGTGAACCGTCCGCTGGTGCTCGACCAGTATATCGGCGGCGAATCGAGGACAGACGGCGTGCAGGTCAACTACCTGCTGCCGATCCCTCATTACGTGAGCCTGACAATGGGCGCGGGCACGCAGTTCGGGGGCACGCCAAGTAATGTCGGCGATTTCCGTCCCTTCGGAGGATTGGACTTTTGGGGCCGCTCGTCCACGTATTTCGACCTGACGCCCAATATCTCACTCGAACCCGGCATCTCGGGCCTGTTGAATCCGAGGACGAATAGCCCGAACGCGGTTTTTACCCAGCCCGACGGCAACGTGTTCGCCGAACGCGAGCGCCGACTGGTGGGCGCGGACCTGATGCTCGCGTATAGGCCGCTCCAGAACAACCAGTTCAAGAGCATCACCTGGGGCACGGAAGTGCTCAAAAGCAGTAACCGTTATGACGTCACCACGCCGGACGGCCCCCTCTCCAACCGGACCGTCGGCTCCCTCGGCCTTTATTCGTATCTGGCCTATAGATTTCATCGGGAATGGACCGCGGGGTTCCTGTACGAATGGGTGGAGAACGCGCAGAACAATGAAGCCCGGACCGCCGCGTATTCTCCGTATATTACCTGGTACGTGAGTCATTGGAGTGAGCTTCGGCTTCAGTACACGCACACCGTGAACAACGCCGCCACCGGTCTAAAGCCAAGTGACGCCTTTTACCTGCAATGGGCGTGGATCATCGGCTCGCACGCACATGGCTGGCAGCAGCGTTAAGTCGAGAGACGAGGAGGAACTTAATATGAAATCCAAATCCGTGCTTTTATTGTCACTCGTTCTGCTTATCGGGCTCCCGGCTGTTGCGCCGCCCGCGCACGCGGCCGATAAGGTCCGGGTTGTCGCCACGCTGACCGACCTGGCTGACCTTGCGCGCAATGTCGGCGGGGACCGGGTCGAGGTGAGAAGCCTTGCCACGGGTGTCGAGGACACGCACGGGGTCCCCATGAAGCCGAGCTTCGTGCCCGCGATGAACCGGGCGGACCTGCTGCTCCTGGTGGGGCTGGACTGCGAGCACGCCTTCCTGCCCGCCCTGATAGAGGCAAGCAAGAATCCGCGCATCCAGAGGGACAGGTCAGGCTACATAGACTGTTCAAAGGGCATAATCCCCGTCGATGTGCCCAAATCAACCGACCACTACGCGGGTGACGTCCATCCCTACGGCAACCCACACTACATGCTCGACCCGGTTCTCGCGAAGACCGTCATCGGGAACATTTACCACGCCCTGGTGACGTTCGACCCGGAGCATCAAGCGGAATATACGCGCAACCGCGATGCCTATCTTGCCACGCTCAACGCCAGGATCGCCGGGTGGGAAAAGCAGGCCGCACCGCTTAAGGGCCTGAAGTTTGTTTCCTATCACGAACATTGGCCGTACTTCGCCGAGCGGTTCGGCATGGTCTACTTCGGAACGATTGAACTGAGGCCGGGCATCGATCCGACCCCGCGCCACATCGAGGAGTTGATCGCGGCCATGAAAGCCGAGCATGTCTCTATCGTCGTGCGGGAGCCGCAGTTTCCCGAGAAGGTCCCGAAACGTGTCGCCGAACAGACCGGCGCAACCATGATAACACTTCCCATAATGCCGGGCGGCGTACCCCATACGGAAACGTACATCAAGATGATGGACTATATCATACAGACCATGGTCGCCGCCGCGCGGACAAAGAAATGACGAGGCAAAGTATGTCAAATACCATTCCGAACCGAAGCGCCCGAACGGCTATGAATGAGCCCCTCATCACGCTCGACAACCTGAGCATCGGTTACAACGGCCGGCCCTTGCTGTCCGGAATCTTGCTTTCCATCACCCGCGGCAGCTTCACCGCCGTCCTCGGGGCGAACGGCTCGGGTAAATCGACGCTGCTCAAGACCGTGCTGGGGCTGCTTCCACCGGTGGCCGGCAACATCAGAGTCGCCTCCGGTGGGGTACAGCCCGTGTTCGGTTACGTCCCTCAGTCTATTCAGTTCGATCCAATTTATCTGCTGACGGGTTTTGATGTCGCCCTGATGGGTACGTACGGCCGGGTCCGCCCAGGCCGCTTTGTCCCGGCGTCAGAGCGCGTCTTTACAGGGGAATGTCTCACCGCGGCGGGGGCTGACAAGTTTGCGGGTGAGCGGTTTGCCGAGCTCTCGGGCGGTCAGAAACAACGGGTGCTCATCGCCAGGGCACTGGCGACGCGCCCCGACATCCTCCTTTTGGACGAACCCACCGCGGGCGTCGACCATGAGGCATCGCACGCCGTGCTGCAGTTTATTGCCCGGATCCGCGAGGAGAGAAAGATCGCGGTCCTCCTGGTCACGCACAACTTTGGCGCGGTGCGCCGGTACGCCCGGTATGTCGTCTGGCTTTATCAGGGCAAGGTGCTCCAGGGCGACGCCCGCGAGCTGCTGACGCCGGAGCGGATGGCGGAGATTTTTGAATTGGAGGTGGGCTAACATGGAAGCGCTGCGTCAGATCCTTTCACCCGATTTTCTCTTGCGCAATTCGGTCTATACCAGCGTGCTCGTCGGCTTCTCGTGCCCCCTCGTCGGGGTGTTTCTCGTTATGCGCCGGCTGGTGTTCATGGGTGTGGCCCTGCCGCAGATTTCCTCCACGGGCGTTGCCATCGCCCTCTCCCTTCCCCTGTGGCTCGGGGTCCATCTGGCGGATCACGGCGCGGCCGGCGTGCACGCCCTCGCCTTTGCAGGCTCGATGACGTTCTCCCTGGCGGCGATCCTGGTGCTCGCCTTTCTTGAGAGGCGAGGGGTTGGAAAGGCCGAAGGCAGACTCGGCGCCGCCTACGTCGTGGCCGGTGCATTGAGCATCCTGCTGCTTGCAAAGAATCCTTACGGCGAGATCGGCTGGCTCGACATGCTGAAAGGAGAGGTCATCACCATCTCCAATTTCGATCTCGTCCTCACGGCGGCAACGCTCGCCCTCGTCCTCGTCAGCCTGGGGTTGTTTCACAAGGAGTTGCTCCTGGTCTCTTTCGACCGGGAGATGGCAATCACCCTTCGGAAAAATGTCGTGTTCTGGGATGTGCTGCTCTATGTGCTGATCGGCCTGACCGTCTCCATGGCAGTGCTCAGCGTCGGTCCGCTCATAGCCTTCGGATTCTTGCTGATCCCGGCGCTGGCGGCACACCTTTTCAGCCGAACCATGCGCCGGTTCACGGCGATTGCCTCCGTGCTCGGCGGGGCGGCGGCGTTTTTCGGTTTCTGGGCCGCATATCTTTGGGATTTGCCCGTCGGCCCGACGGATGTCGTCCTCCTCGGCGCGTGCTACGCGGCAGCCGGGGTTGTCGCTAGGTTCCTTCCCGGACGCTTGGGGAAACAACACCGAAAGAACAGAAAAGTTGGCCTGTTATAGGTCCTGTAGACCTATGCGACTCATGGACTTCCGCCAAAACTGACTTACCGGAAGAGGAGACGAAAATGCGAACTACGTGGCGATTTTCCCTGATATTCATAGGTTTGGTCCTCACACTTTTCGGCCGGCCGTATATGGTCGGGTCAGCGGAACAGACCGGGGTGAGGGACCGTGACGGCGACATGGAACCCGGGCTAAAAGGCCGGATCATGGCTCACACGCCGCCTCTATTCGTCGTCGCGGAAAGGTTTGTGGATAACGGAGACGGCACGATCACGGACACGAGGCGGAAACTCATGTGGCAGCAAGGCGACAACGAACAGGAGGTCACCTTCGCGGAGGCACAACAGTACTGCAGGAATTTGCGGCTGGGCGACCATGCTGATTGGCGTCTGCCCACGCCCGCTGAGGGGGAGACGGCGGCGGTCTTCCAATTGATGATGCCGAGACATGCGCGTGACGTCTATGCCCATTTTGACCTGTACTGGTCATCGGACCCCACGATGCTGCTCCCGTTCAACTATCGCCCCGCTCAGGGAAGAGAGATCTCCCGAGTATACCCTGCAACGGGCGGCCAAAGGGCGTTTGTCAGGTGTGTCCGGTCGTTGGGGACCGGCGCACCCGGCAGCGGCAGTTAAGGCGCCCTTTACGCGACATTCAAGGACCCGCAAGCGGGGTGCGAAGCTGTGACAAAATTCTCTTGTTGATTGTCATCCACGCCCTCACGGGTGACCTCGCTTTCGTTTTCGTCTGATCCGCCTCAGAACATCTACAAACTTTCCCGATATGGATCTCTCGCGGGGGTTAAAACTTACATGGCAGACGTAAATCTCTTCCCCTTCCGAAACAACGAGGCTCCGCGATTTTGCCGCCCCGAGAACCTGGCTCGGGTAGACGCTCCGGTGCCCTGTCATGAGAAAACTGATGACGCACGCGATGGCCGCGTAAGGCCCCACGGCGGGACCGAATAGCTCAACCGCCATGATGCTGGCCGATATCGGCGTATTGGCCGCCCGATGAGGACCTCCACGCCAAAGATGGCGCCGGCGATGGGGGTGCCGAAGACCGTGGCGAAGCCCGCGCTGATCCCGCAGATAACTAGTTTCCGGCGATCGATATTGTCGAACCGGAGAAGACCGGCGAAAAGGGACGACAACCCCGCGCCGATCTGCGCGCACGGTCCCTCCTTGCCAGCCGAGCCTCCGAACGCGATGGTAATGACCGTCGCGACAAGCTTGACCGGCACTGCCCACGGGTCCATCTTTCCCCATCTTTTATGAACGGCCTCTATGACCTTTTCCGTGCCATGCCCTCGCGCCTCCGGGGCAAAGCGCGTGACGATGAGGCTGCTCGCGAAAAAGGCGGCGGGAAGGAGAACGAAATAGTATGGAAAAGTTTTGGTGAAGGCGATGCTTTTTTCGAGGGTCTTGAGAAAAACGGTTGTTGAAAGACCGACGATCACACCGACACAGGCAGCGAGGAAAAGCCACTTAACGATGCTGACGAGAAGGATCGACTCCTCGACGACCCGTATCCGCACGTTCGGCGTGACGTCCTGACGCCTCTCATCGCCGTTCCCGGCCCTCCCGGTGTCACGCTCCTCGTCTGCCGACTGCCCCATTGCCTCTACTCCCGGTCATTGAACGTGAAACTCTACGAAAAATTGCATGCGAAATATACGTATACACCCGGTGCAGGTACCTGTCAAGAAAGCGCGAGCCCCGGTGCCTGATACCGATTCGCAATCAAAGAGGAATTATGGCTCGGTCGCGCGACGCCCGATAACGCGATGCCCGTCACGCCGGCCACGCACCCCCAGGGCTTTCTCGGGCTGATAATGCCGGCGTTCACAACCTGTTCGCAAAGGTTGCGGCCTCCGGGCCTCCGCATGCCCCGCCTGTCAGCAGACATTAATCGGAAAAATCCGATTTCTAGAGTCTATCCAGTCGGACAAATCCGACTAAATCCTTACAAGGATAACGTTGTCGTAATCCTTCAAAGGCTGAAACGGTGCCGCAAAACGGGCAAAGCAATACCGGATAGCCTCGGCAATACGAGGAAAATCATGTATCGTCTCAAATGAACAGGACACTACACCTTCTTTCTCCCTTCCGGTGGTTTTAGTGGCATGTATAATGCAATATATTTGTTCATCGGATGTTAAATTAAATTCTCGAGGAGGAGAGACAGAATGAAGAAAGTAGCGATGTTGGTACTCGCCGTATTTATCAGCTTGGCATTTGTCACCGTAACGTTTGCCCAGGCGCCTGCGGGACCTGCGGCAACATCTGAGCAAAAGGCAACGACGACAACGACAACGACAACCGCAACACCTGAGAAGAAGGAAGCTACCACCGACACAACCAAGGCCAAGAAGGGTAAGACCAAGAAGACGAAGAAAACCACGGAAAAGACAATGGAGAAGAAGGAAGAAACTACTACCGCTCCCGCGAAGTAAAAGTCGCAACCACAGCGCAAGATAGGGGGGATTCGTCTTCCCCCTTTTTATTTACCCTGCCCTCAATCGGCCGGTTCTTACCCGCGGTTTTTTGCAGTCTTCCAACAGGCCTCGCAACGCGCAAAGAAGGTGAAAATCACTTCGCGATCTTATGGCCGACGTCCTACCATCGTCTCCTCCAATAGTAACCGCCGCCCCCGCCGAACACCAGGAACAGCACGACGATGAGAATGATAAGCGTTGTAGTACTCATGGTAATTCCCTCCCTTTACCTTGTCGAACATCTGCATCAATCCCGGATTTTTCCATTGACCGCGCGCAACGCATGTTTCACCGCGCCCATTGTTTGTCTCCCTTGGTACGTGATAAGGCGCTCTCGCTACTTCCCCAAAACCTCCTTGACCTGACCGATCTTTTTCTGAACTTTGCCGGCCATCTTTTCGGCTTTGCCTTTGACCTCCAACTTGGGATTGTCCGTGATTTTCCCGGCCATTTCCTTGGCCTTACCCTTTGCTTCATGAAAGGCGCCTTTCGCTTTATCCTTCGTGCTGGATTTCATGGTATTTCCCCCTTCAAATCTCGATTTGATACAATTACTTAGTAAAATATAAGCCCTACTACTGTGCTTGGCAACATACATAGTTTCCTAGGGATTATCATTTGAAATGTCGCATCAAGGCGCTATGGGTGAAACGCCGTCCTTCGGTAAAGAAGTCGATGGGGCCAATGGGCGCGAGGGAAGAGGGGTGCGCCGGCCTTCGTGCGCCGGAGGTAAGGGGACTTTTCGAGGGTGAGACGGTTCATGCTCGACGAAAGACCGCAGGAACATGGTATTACACGGTGCGGGCAGGTCAGGCCCGCGCCCCGCACCGTGTAATACCGAGTCGCCTTCTTCGCCACATCTTTGTTGTCGCATCAAAGCTTTCCTCGACGTACAATTACCGGGGCTAGCGTCGCCCCCTCCGTCGGCAAAGCCGCCGGAGCCTCCCCTTCATAAAAAGGAAGGAGCGGAGGCGAAAAGAGACCCCTTCGTCGGCGCATCAAAGCCGCCCGGGTACCCGCACCCGTTGGGTGTGGGTGGTGCCTTTGAATGCAACTCGGTATAAGGAGGAGTGCCGGTAGGTTCTCCCCTCTCTACTTGAGACGCGCCTCTGCCGCCTGCCAGTTCACGTTCTTGAAAAAGGCGTTGATGTAATCCGCCTTCTTGGTGCCGTAGTCGACCATATAGGCATGCTCGAACACGTCCATGATGAGGATGAGCGCGCAACTGGCGGGGTGTCCCTGGTCGTGCTCGTTGATCCAGAAGTTTATCAGCTTGCCGTTCGTGATGTCCTGATAAAGGGCTGCCCACCCGATGCCCCTCATGGCCCCGACCGCCCTGAAATCCTTTTCCCACGTCTCATAGCTCCCGAAATCCTCGGCCAGTTTCTTTGCCAGACGTCCGTTCCTGTCGAGCTGTCCCTTGCCGCCGAGATTCTCGAAGTAGTATTCGTGCAGGCGCATACCGTTGAACTCCCACCCCAGCCTCCGGTGAAGCTCCCCGAACTCGGGTGTCGTCGTCTTCTCCTCCTTGAGCTGGGTGAATATTTCGAGGAGCTTGCCCGTGTTCGTCACGTAGCCCTGATAAAGGGTAAAGTGGTTCTTGAGGAGCGTCTCGCTCAGGCCTTCCATCCCGATCAACTTCGAATAATCTTTCGCCGCGTACATAGCTTTTCTCCTTTCCCGTTGGACTTAGTATATACCTGATTGTTTTTTCAGCGGTATCCTGGTCTCCAGGCGCCTGCGCTCTGCGCGCGCGCCTTGTACCTTCGTCAGAAGGTGATATAGCAAATATAATATCCGAGGAGGCCACCCGCCACTTTTTTTAGGTGAAAAGTGGAAAGGGGAAAGAAAGTGGAAAGTGGAAAGGGATGCGCCCCGAGGGTCTGCCCTGTCCGCCCATTCCCGATTTCCGTTTTTTGCATTAATGTGGTATAAGATGAGGGTGGAGCAGAGGGAACACGCAAAGGTGCGGTGGCTAGATATCATGCCAACCGTCCACAACGGCATGGAGGTCTTTGTCCTCCGGGACCCGGAAGGTCTCACGGAGCAGTCCCTCGTGGTCTCACGGGACGTCCTCTTTCTCATCTCCCTTATGGATGGCACGAGGACAATACAGGACATCCAGGAGGCGTGCATGAGGGCCTCCGGCGGGACCTTCATACATAGTGACCGCATAACCTCCGTGATCGACACCCTCGATGCCCACTTCCTCCTTCTCAACGACAGGTACGAGAGTCATCTGGCTACGCTCAGGGAGGCCTATGAGGCCCTCCCGTGCAGGACCGCGTTTCTCGCCGGCAAGAGCTACCCCGATGACGCGGCGAACCTTCGCGCGTTCATGAACGACATGATCTTGCAGGGACAGGGCCCTGCCGGACGGGATGGCCTGAAGGGCGTCATCGCCCCCCACATCGACTATGCGCGCGGCATGGAGGTCTACCGGCAGACGTACACGTCTCTTCCCGAGGACGATAATACGCTCTTCGTCATCTTCGGGACCTGCCACAAGTTCGCGCCGAGGCTATGGAATATAGCGCTGAGGGACGTGGTGACGCCTTTCGGCAGTATCAAGGGCGCAAAAGAGGTAGGCAGGCTGGCGAGACAAGACCCGGTCCTCAAAGGATATGTGGATGAATGGCCCCATCGGAACGAGCACTCCATCGAGCTACAGCTCCCCATAATCCAGTATCTCGTGGGTCACGAGAGGTTCGAGGTGCTCTCCATCCTCACCGGCTCGCTCCACGACTATCTGGAGGACGGCAAGGACCCCGAAAGGGGGGAAGCAGCCGAATTGGTGGGGACCCTGAAGGAGATCCTCAAGGCGCACGACGGGCGGTGTGTTTTTATCGCCGCCGCCGACATGGCCCATATCGGCGCCCAGTTCGGCGATCCCCCTCCCGACCGGTCCTTCCTCGACGAGTCGAAGCAGAAGGACGGCGAGCTCCTTGAGGCGATGGCGAGGGTCGATGCGGCCGGCTTCTTTGAAGCGGTGCGGAAAGAAGGCGACAGGAGGCGGATCTGCGGGTTCGCGCCCATTTATTTTCTCCTCTCCATGCTCGATTCATGCCGGGGGGAGGTCGTGGGCTACCAGCAGTGGACCGACGGGGCGTCATCGGTGAGCTTCGCGGGGGTTATATTCTCCTGACCTATTCCCCCATGATCTGAACGACGATCTCCCTATCCCGCGGCCGGTTGTCAAATTCGGCCAGCACCACCTGCTGCCACGTGCCCATAAGCAGTACGCCCTTCTCGAAGGGGACGGTCAGCGAGGGGCCGGTAAAGGACGCCCTTATGTGGCTGAAACCATTGGCGTCACCCCACGTGTCATCGTGGTAGTAATGCCTGCCGGAAGGCGCGGTCTGTTGATAGAATTCCTTCATGTCGGCGATGAGGCCGGGCTCGTATTCCAGGGTGGTGATACCGGCGGTAGATCCGATCACGAAAACGAGCACATTACCTGTCTGTAATCGGGACGCCCCCAAAAGCCTCGCCACGTCGGGAGTGATATCCACGAGATCGCCGCTGCCTTGCGTACGCAGCCTGATCCGTTCGTTGATGATCTTCATCCTTCCTCCCACTCATACTATGTCGCTTATCTTCTTTCCTTGACAATCGATAGTGGGACCCCTCAAGAGTGAGAAGATATGCCCTTTCGGCTCGCACCTGTTGCCCAGGGGCCTATCCTTCCCGTTTTTGTATCTTTGGCTGATCATGCGGCCGGGGCAGGACCCGGAAAAGGGCGAAAAAATCGGGACGACTGGACTTGAACCAGCGGCCCCAGCGTCCCGAACGCTGTGCTCTACCATGCTGAGCTACGTCCCGTGCTAGTAAAATAACAGACTTCGAGGAAAAATTCCATTACTTTCGTTGCGGGCCGGTCGCATATATGCGGTCTGCACGGGCCTGATCGGCCGGGCGCGGGTTGCGCGAGGAAGAGAAGGTTGAAAAAGGGGGTGGTTCGATAGTACTATTAGTACGTGATGGGAGAGATCGTTTTCACCGTTGGGTCGAAAGAGAATTTCGTCGAGGATGTCCATCTTCTGGCGAGACAGTGGTTGGAAAGCCCGCGGATCGTGGCGGTTACAGGGCCCGCGATCAAGGAAACGCTGGTTGAAAAGGCGTCCGCCCTGTTCGTCGAGGAGGACCTTGTTCTCGCCCTGCTCGATCCATCGCGGGAGATGATCCACGAGACCGAGGCGGCCCTGAAGGTGGTGAAGGAAAGGGCGGCCGTCATCATCTATTCCACGTCGCCCGACCTCGATCTTCCGGCGTCTCTCGGCGCGAGTCGGGTGAATCTGGAGCAGGAGAGGGAAAAACGGATAAAGGAGAGGGTCCTTGCGGCAGTGAGGGCGGACGGCAAGAAGATGACCGACAAGGCCTTTGCCCTTTTGAAGGAGCGAATACGGGACGAGACACTCATGGATGCGGAATTGGCGAAGCTGATTAGCTTCGTGGGGGACAAGGAGCTTATTGGGGTCAAGGATATCGCGGCGGTGGTGACGGAGACACAACATGAGGAGGATTTCATCGCCCTCTC
>JBEKJU010000031.1:0-21882 GCA_050011095.1 Syntrophorhabdales bacterium | reverse complement strand
CCGAGCCGCCATGCCCTCAGTCTCTCTTATGGGTCAGGGCAATGCTGCAAGGAGGAAAGATTTTCTATTGGAGGGGGGCCACTGCGCCATAATTGGCATCTTTTTCAGCGCCGCCAACACCGTCTTCTGATTCAGGATAGTTTCATACAATTCCCCGTCCAGATAGATTACCCTCGGCTCATTGTTTTTCGTGGTACCCGCCTCAAGCGTGATTTTCCGCTCGAAGACGTTGACCTGCTTCCATGTGAGAGACAGCATTTCTGCTTTCCTCATGCCCGTGAAATAGGCCATGGTCAGCACAGGCTTTAGGTAATCGGCCAATTCCTTTCGCAGCCTTACATACTCGTCGTACTCGAAGTATCCAGTCCTCACGTTGTTCTCCGCTAGCTTCGGGACGTGCGGAACCCGCAGCATCTTTGGTGGTGTGCTGTTAGCTGCAATCGTAAACATCCTCGTCAGCGCCGCCAGTTCCCGGTTGATCGTCCCGTTCGCAGCGCCGCTTTCCTGTCTCTCGACTATGTATTCTTTGATCCGCCCCGTAGTGATGTCCGTCACCCGCCAGCCCGCAAATTTCTTCTCCAGGTGCGCCTTACTCCCTTCCGCACGCTCAAGGGACTTCTTCCCATTCATCTTGTAATCGGTAACGAAATCGGCCGCGATCTCGTCAAACCTGATCCGTTCGACCCGAAGCCCTTGAAAACGCCCCTCGACGATCTCACCCTCCCGCTTTTTCAGCAGCCTCTTGGCCTCTCCTTCCTTGTCCGAATGGCTGCTTTCGCGGTAGGGTTTCCCATTACGGTAATACTTGACCCACCATATTTCCCCGCGCCGATACATGCTTCCCATGTCAGCCCCCTCCTAAAAGGTAAACTTGGTCTTGTTGATCTCGATCCACCTGTCCATGTCTGTAATATCCAGGAAGTACTTACCCGCCACGTTAATGTGAGCTATTTCCCCCTTCCATATAAGCCCTCTCACGGTCCACGGACTGAAGCCCATGTAACCCGCCGCTTCCTTGATCGGGTAAAGCCGCCTATGAACTAAATCTGGAGGGTTTTTGCTTTTCACCGTGAAACCCCGCTTATTCCTCCGTGTCTTTCTTTGCCTTCGCCCTGGACCTTCCCTTACTGCCTGTGGGACTAAACCCCATCGCCGGTGCCAATCGTTCCCTCACTGCCTTCTGGAGTGGTTTACCGCCTTCCTTCCTGAACATCTCTATATATTCATCGTCCGTCAGTTTGTGCCCCGTTATTTCTCTGGCTGCGACCTTAGCAACCACTTTCGCGAACTTCAGCATCTCCGTCATGGTGTCGAGTTCTCGACTCTGCGCTTCATCGACCTCTGCGCCGCCCTTCTTGTTATAGCGGTCATACTCTCTTTGTAGGTCTTTCACCTCGGCCATTAATGGGGATTCTTCCGACCCCGCCGACAACTTGTCCTCTGGAACCTGGAAGATCGGTTTTCGTGCGACAGTCTCAATCACGAAGGACATCGGCATCGTGTATTGGCCCGTCCTATTCATTTCGCCCTGAATCGCCTCTAAATATCGCAGCAGTTCCTTGATGTACTTGTTCAGGCAGTAGGAAAGGCTGACATCGACATAATTTGCCTTGAACATCCCGAACAGGGCTTCATAAGGCCCCTCATCCATCGTAAAAGATTTAACCTTCTTGATCTTTGCCATCCCCCCTCCTGTGCGTCGATGAGTACCGGATACTTATCGGATAAGTATCTGATAAGGGGATAATTTTGTCAAGAACTTTTTTTTAAATTATGCTTTCCGAGGTAGGTTTCGAACAGTTAGACCAGATCCCGTCGCCGGGCAGAATTGATATTACGCTCTCGCAGACCAGGGTGACCGTCAAAAAAATGCATCTATGTCGCGCATTCCGGGCAGAACCCTTACGATCTCGATACCGTGCTCGATGGGCAGGTAGAAAATCAAATAGCTGCCGACCGGCAGACTACGAAGGTCGGGCATTAGCTCTTCCCGGCGTACACCCATTTCCGGGAAACGGGCAAGCGCCCCGCACCGCTCTTCTATTCTATCAAGAAGTCGGTCGGCAGCTTCCGGGTTGTCCTGGGCGATGTACCACCAGATGTCGTCCAGGTCCGATTCCGCCAGGGGACGTTTGAGAACGCGCAGCTTCACCGCGCAGTCTTCTGCTCTCTATCGGCAAGGCGCTTGCGGCCCCGCTCCTTGATCGCCGCAATATCGAGCGGTGTCGGCTCGCCGCTATCGATGCCCTTCTTAATTTCAGCCCTTAACTCTTCAAGGCGCATCGACCGTATCCTGTCACGCTCTTCGAGGAGACGCAGTGCTTCACGCATGACTTCGCTTGCCGACCCATAAAGCCCGCTCTCCACTTTGCTTTTCACGAGTTCTTCCAGTTGTTTCGTCAGAGAGATATTCATTGTTCGCCCTCCTCTCTAACGGCTATTATAACACAGAATAGCAATCTTTGCTACTAACGAACTCCAACACGCGGTTCCAGGATTAGAAAGACTCATTATACCTTTCCCGGAAACTCTCTAAACATCCTATGTATTTGAAATGATACTACTATTAACACCCCACCCATGTCACCACTTTCTACTCGATTCTCCCTGTGGTGCCCGCTGTGATTTCTTGGTGGATTCGTGGATGTTTTACCACTCTTCCTGTCTGAATGCCTCTTCGATAGCGCAGGCAAACTTTACCACATCTGCTGGCTCAACCACGCTGGACGGATTCCAAGGGCAGACGAGAAAGACGCTGCCTGTGTCCTTATTTATGTTCGTCTTTATCTCTGGCTTCGTTCGCGGTCCGTTTGAGTAGAGCTCCGCATCTAAGGCATCCATGAAACGCTGGTGCCAGTTGACCGCGGCAGACGAACCGCGTGGATGCTCGCCAAAAAAATACTGTAGCATCACAGCAAACCGCCATAATTCTCGTAACGGCGGAGCTTTTGCTGGATATCCTTAGCGTCGGAACAAACGAGGACATCCGCACCAGAAATGGATCGCTTCGTCTTCTCGGCGGTTTCGTACTTACTGTCACCAGGTCCTACACAGATTATTACTTTTGGGACCGCCATACCGTTTCCTCCCTATTTTAGTTTTTGGAAGCAGCTAGCGCACAGTACTTGTAGCTCATTCTCGGGGAATTTCACGAACGGAACTGACGCTTCTGGTCCGATGGTCTTAGCGCAGTTCAGGCAGTTCATCCGCGAAGCTCCGTAAAATGATATGTGCGGAAGCCACAGACGATCGTTTAAGAAAGACAATGATCGAATCATTGCCATGAATTCCTCTTTCAGCCGCCCGAAACGATTATGATCCGTAAAACACACGATCTGAAACGGCACGCCGGTTCTTTTTCCCAGGAAGAAAGTTACATTGTACTCCTCGTTTCTTTGGCCTTGCTCAACGTAACGGTAGTGCATCCAGGCAGTTGGTAGGTTATTCACCATCTTCTCATCTGAGCTAATCAGTGTGAATTCTTGAAAGGATTTTGACAGATCAATCCGCGCTTTGCTCATATACTCGGAGATCTCCCCGCCCTTATGCATCGCACCTATTGAAATAATACAGACGGCTACACGCTGCCCGTCCTCATTCCTAACAAGGACAACGGGTTTAATCCATTCGCCCTCGACATGCTCAGTTGCCGCTACCGTCCAACCTTCTGGGCGCTGCACCGAAAATCCGTATTTCTCATCTCTGTACTCTGCGGCCGGTTCTCCATTGCTCTGGTTTGACTCCTTGACTGTTTCGTAAATCGTCGGCGGGCCTGCGGTGCCAGTCGCGCCGGGCGCTTGAGTTTGATCGGTCTCAGCTCTTGTTAACAGGGATATGATCTCGGTTAAGGCGGCACCCTTGCCATATTTTTTTGCGTAGTCTAGGGCTGTTTTGCCTTTGTTGTCCTTGGCATTGATGTCAGCCCCTTTGGAAAGAAGGACCTGGACAAGGTGAACGTGGTCCATGGAAGAGGCCGCCATCAGCGCAGTGAAACCATCATTCCGCTTGGCGTTCACGTTGGCCCCCTTGTCCAGCAATGCTTGGACCAAATCAAATACTATATCTGGTGGCCCCAGTCCTGTACCCATGGTTAGCGGCGTTCCGCCTGTAGTCATGCCGCCCCTGACCTCGGCATTGACGTTGGCGCCCTTATCGACCAGGAGCCGCACTACTTTATTGTGGAGTTTGAGGGAGGCATGCATCAGTGCGGTATAGCCATCTTTATCAATGGCATCGATCTCCGCTCCGTTTTGAAGCAGCATGTCTGCAACCTCGATATGCCCTCTGGCGGAAGCCCACATTAGGGCGCTCCATCCATCGTCTTCCTTCGCATTAGGGTCGGCTCCGTTGGCCAGCAGCGCCCGCACCCGGGCAACATTGCCACTCTTCGCTGCCTCTATTGTCTCCTTGTGTGAGTGGGGCGAAACCTTGCCGCATATAGTACATTTCCCCCCGTCCCAGTGATGTTCGGTATCTCTTGTCTTACCGCATTTAACGCATTTGCACCCGTTCCAGTTGTGCTCTTTATCTCCAATCTTGCCGCACTTTGTACACTTGCAGCCATCCCAGTCATGTTCGCTGTCTCTGGTCTTACCACATGTGGAGCATTTGCAGCCATCCCATTTGTGACCGTTTTGCCTGACTTTCCCGCACCTTGCGCATACCTCACAATCCTTTGACCAATCGTGCTCTTCATCTCGGGTCTTGCCGCATGTTGAGCATTTACAGCCAATCCAGTTGTGAAATCCAAACGTACACAATAGGCTCATACCATAGCCCCCCTTCTTCTCATTGAGTCGCCCCTCAAGCTCTTGGCGCGGTTTGTCAATTCTAACCACTTAGCGGCAATGACTTGTTGAGGTCGCAACGATTTGTCTTTCATAAACTCCTTATAGAGTTCGATACCTTAATCTCTGCGGTTTGAATTACCCACCCCTCGCCCCGAAACGTCCTTCTTGCCTTGGCTCGTAATATCTCGCTGCTTCCGGCGGCGTGTTTATTCAGACGCTCCTCACGTCCTCCCATCACTCAACCTCTGGGAAGAATCATCTGAGGCGCGGCGATTATGATTTCCTGTTTTGGTACATTCCACGTAAAGCCGACATAAATAACTACCAACGTTCTACCGCCATCTGGTGACAGTTGCATCGTGTCCATTGCTACGCTTTGTCCTTCATATCAGCCCAGTTTATCAAGCGCCATTAAGACGTCCATTGGCCCCGTGTCTCTGTTGCTTGTTATCAGATGCATGGGCAGCGATGGCTTGATGCGCATGACTCGCTTCCATAGTTCCGTTTTGTTTGTTTGCAGTGCTTGAACGGCGAGTTGTTCGCTTGTCAACTTGCTCATCGAAACCGGAAAACAGATAAAGCCGCAACTGACTGCCGCAGGGTCAACGTATTCCGGTTGCGTTTCGACCTGCCGAACCCGGCCAGCCATATTTACGAACTTTACAGGCTTTTCTGACATGCTCGGTTCAGGGATGGGTCGCGTTGCTGTCGAGGCGGAATTCATTGGCCTAGATGGCCCCTCTTGTTTACCAAACAGTTTGCCCCAGAAGCTCATATTCCCTCCTATACGGCTATTTAATCCCCAGGCTCTCCGTGTCTCGGAGACTCATACACATTCCTGCCCATGGTTCCCCACGGCTTTCTCAGATCATATTCTGTCACCATTTGTATCACCGCACCCCCCCCCACGTCAAGACTAATTTGATCGAAATGGAGAACATTATTTTCCTTGTTGAGATATGTTTTAATTCACAAGCCCAACAATTTGTGATCCTTGCTGATTTTTTCGGGGGCACGGAATACGTACCGCGCCCCCTTCTATTACCACCCATGATCAGCCGTAAAGCGGATAGGCGACTCCCCTTTCCGGCACTTCCGGCCACCCGCATTCCACGCGCCGCCCTTCATAATCCCAGGCATCGAGCAAGGCGTCTCCGTCGCAGTCTTCATAGGCGCACAGGTAGACCTCGTTTTCAGAGTCCCACCGTACTTCGTCCCTCCAGTATACCCTCTCGCAATGAAGGCACCAGACCCATCCCGGCCCAAGGTCTTCCATAATCGCTTCCCGATGATCCGCACATTCCTGATGTTCCACCCTTCTTCTTCCTCTCATAGTCTTTTCCCTCCCTTCTTAAGTTGTATTGTTCATAGGCCACTACGCCTACGTACTCGGACACAAAGGTCTTACGGTAGACCGGCTCTCTGTTCTGAATGCCGAGCTTGGCGCTCAGGTCTTCCCTTCCGTACATCACGACGGACCTTGAAAGTCCCCGGCTCGACCAGTAGTGCTTTTGCCCGTTCAATCGCTCGTCCTCGATTTCCTTCCCCATATACCCCTCGACCATGTACACGCCCAGGTTGTCGACATCGTCAACGGCGTTTATCCAGACAAAGCCCCGGTCCCAAATCGCCGTGAGCTTTTCATGGGGCACATAGGGGAGATCGTAAAAGAGAACATGATAGTGGATTACTCCGTCCCGCCCGCCGACTTTCCCGCCCGGCCTTTTGCCGTCCTGGAACCTGGCTATTACCGTGTAATGAATTTTCCGCTTGATATGGTACTCAAGGCGCTTGATGAACTTGTTGAACTGATTGTTTGCTTCCTTAAGATCGAAGATGTCATCCTTGAAGGACATGGTGAAAAACTTGAGCCGTTCCCCCCAGGGCCGGTCTACGTTGGCGTTGATGGTATCTATAAGCGCGTTCCGCGCCCTTCAGAGATTCTTTTACGGTCCCTCTGCTTCTCCTCCTCCGTGCGATCCTCACGCTTCTTTCGGTTCTCGCATGATTTCCCCTTCTGGCATACCTGTAGGTCGCTGTATTTATAGAGTTTGATGATATGGCCTGCGATAACCGCCCTGAAGTGGTATGTGTCATTGACCGAGGATACGTAACCTGTCCAGGTTTTCTTAAAGGGGGTCTTTTTGTTTTCTCCTTGAGTGAGCCTATAATCAAGTGAAGTAGTATCGCCGCCCCGCCCCCGTGCTCCTGCCGTCCGCTCGGGAGGCGGGAGCGGCGGGAGACTCGTCGCCTTGGGTTGACGCTCCGTCTTTTCAACAATTGCCGTCCCGCTTGCCTGCGGCGATGGCCGGGACCGCTCCCTCGACGAGGCTCGCTCGCTCGGAATTGTTGAAAAGGCTCCGCTTCCGTGGTTGAGATTTCCCGAAGGATGTTTTAGAGTATACCTGTACACGTTGCACCCCGCCCCCGTGGACGCCGCCAAGCATACCGGGGGCTTTTTTTATTCCCCTATGAGTGTGGAGGGACGGCTCCGCCGGGCGGAAGGGTGCCACGCGCCTTGCTGCCTGTTCGGGTAGGCAGCGCCAGCGCTCCGGGTGCCTTTCCGCGATTACTTTCCTGTGTGCCTAAATTGTGCCCGCGACGGTCACAGAGTCCCAACTCTTGACAAAGCGGACCCAAGACGCGGGAAATGTGAATAAACCCCGAGTGACGCGGATTTCCGCGAATTTGATGATTGTCAATTGTTCGTTGATTTACGCCTGATTTAGACTCAAAATCCGGTGGGGTTCACCCCCCGTGCGGGTTCGATTCCCGCCTTCGGCACTATTTAACTATTAAGAAATACTGGCCTTTAGTTACCTATCAATCCCTTCTGGGGCGACGTTGGGGCGACGGTCCAGTTTTCGTATGTTATTTTTATGCTCGATTTTGGTGGTTTTCATGGATGCCAATATCGCCTTTTTTCTACTGACATCATGGTGGGCATAATGCTTCCTGAGCATCTCCGGCGACACACAAAGCAACTCCCCGATCTCCTCAAAACTGTATCCCTGATTCAAGAGGATGGAAGCGACGCTGTGCCTCGTCACATGGTAGAGTTTCACGGAGTCTTTGATGTCGAGCCTTTTTCTTATTGCTCGCCAAAGGCGGCCGGCAGCATCCTGACTGTAAGCTCCGCCCGTCCTTGGATTGGGAAAGAGAAAGGCATCCGGATGGGCAGCCCTGCACCGTTCAAGAATATAGGCCGCTAATCTCGGGTGTTCATCTGGCATGATCGGCAATGTCCCTGCTTTGCCCTTCTTGGCCGGCCCGTCCATCAGTGTGTTCCTTGAGAATCTCCGCCTGTTTACCGTGATCGTAAGTTGATCCGGATCGACATCCTTGACCAGAAGGGCGCGAGCCATACAGGGGCGGTGACCGTAAATGAAGAGGTAGTGAAACATGGGTTCGTGCGACGCTTCCGCCAGTGCCTCCTGTTCGTCGCGCTCGACCCACTCCGGCATCTCCGGTGGCTGGACCTCTATCTTTGGAAAAGAAGGTACGGCGAACTTGAGTTTCTTCCCTGCCCACGCCATGAACGTGTGGAAATCGTCCACATAGTTCTTGAGGGTTTTGGGCTTCCAGTCAGGATGAGTCTTCCTGAGGTGTTTCACGAGCCTGTCAATATCGATGTCGTCGAGGGTATTCACGTCCTGGTCGGGGAAGAAGTCTGCTGCGGCCTTGATGTGTCGTTTGTAGTCGGCTACACAACTCGGGGCGACGGCCCTCCCGTCAAAGAAGTCTTCGATCAGGCCCGAAACGGTTCGCGACACGTACCCCTTCTGTTTGTATCGATCGGGTCTGAACTTGTTTGTGCTGATAAGGCCATCAATCTCTTTTTGCACATCATGGGCCTGCCGGAACGAGGTCAACGGCTTGCCGTGGGAGTCGCAGTACACCTTGTCCCACGTCCGGCCCAGGTCAAGGTAGTACTTGCCCGGCCTTATATTGAGGTGGACCGGACACACGAGTCCCTGCTTGCTGCCCTTCGCTCTACCGTTGTGGGTAAGATGGACAAACTTCCTCCCGCACTCGGGGCAGACCTCTTTGGTCCTGATGTTGCCCACCAGTGGTTCCTCCTCGATTCCTACGGTTTTCTCCAGTATATCGAGGAGTTCATCGAAGGTCAAGTTTTGGGGCACCTCCTTTCCGGATTTTCACAACACCTCGCGGGCCTTGCTTCCACGCTTGAAAATAGGGCCGCCCGCCCGCTGGAAGGCGGCCCTAAACATACACCCTTGTAATTCTCCGCCGCGTGCTGACGCGGAGATCCTTTCTACCTATCCATATGCCACGGCCCCATGCGCCTCATGGAGCAGCCACGTGGCGATCGCGACTTTTTGGTCAACTATCCCATGGTATGCCGGCAGGCCGTTGAGTCGTTCAAACCGAGCAAGGATGCGCGTCTTGCTCCGTGTCTGCACGGCATCGGCGAGACCTGCCTTCATCCATTCATAGGTACGTCCAGAAAGACACACCTCGGTCTTTCTGTTCTTCACGGATATCTCGAAAACGAGGGAAGCACTCACCCGTACCTTGAGGGGCTCCGAGCGGAGGTCGATGAACCGGTCATCGTAGACACTCGGCAGGCCTCCATCGGTGTGGAGGAGAAAAGCTGTGCTCCTCAGTCTGATGAGCGCGAACATCGCCGCCCCCGTTTCCTTCCTCACTCTCCATCTCTTCGTCTTCTCCAAATCGGCCCGGTACTTCCGGATCAGCTTCTCGTCGATTGTGTTCTGGTCCTTATGGTCCGGGTAATGGGTCTTGCACACGAAGCAGTAGCCGTGGCTTACCCACGTCACCAGACCCTGGATCAGACCCCTGCCAGCTTTCGGCGACATGTTTGTGGTTCATTTCCGGATCACCTCCCGGTGTATCGTTAAGCCCTGAGGATTGCGCTTCCCGGCGCCGTGTTGAATCCTCAAGCGCGGATCGAAAAGGTAAGGGTGGGGACTTTTGGGCATCCCTTTTTGTGTCCGGAAGCCACCCGGACGGGATTTGAGATCCGACTGCCCTGCCGGATCTCTCGGGCCCTGGTCATCCCCACTCTGGGACCTCGCGCTTAAGCCGTTCGGTCCTTGCCACGGTTTCATCGTGCCGTCGAGGTGCGGGTCTGGTCGCATCTCCCCTGTATAAGTCAACGGGTGGAATATAGAAGTCCCCGCTTACTCACCGGTCATACCGGCTTTCGGTCCCCATACAGGATCACAGCGGTCTGGCTCCACTCCGCGCACCTCTCACCAGGTCGCGCGTTTCCGCGCTTTACCGGTTATGCTATGCGCCTTCAGCATTACTGCCTACGGCTCCCAGGCCCGGTAAGGTTCTCTTATCGCGATTTACACGCGTTCGGCCCGACTATCCGTGTCGCTCCATATTCGTACTTCTATTGGAAGAAGCAGATATCCTGCAGCTTCCGTTGCCACGGGGCGAGCACCTCTCGATGCACCCTGCGGCGCCCCTCGCTGACTACGTGCCTGGCGGCTCACTCAGGTAGTGGCGTCACCGAGACCTTGCGAGCTTACCTTCTCTTTTCCGTCCAGAAATTGGACTGTTGAACTGTTATGATGGGTTAATTCGAGGGAAATTTGGCGGGAATGGGCGTATCGTCCCTCGGCGGTGAATCACGCATTCCTCCACTCTTCTTGCGCATCATATTATTCTCCTCTTATTTGGTGTTTGTCTGTCCCCGGAAGCCGGGGACGCGTTGGACGCCCGATTGGGCAAATAGGCCTCTGTGAGGCAATCATGCTCCCCGAAGGGATCTACGCAAACCACGACTATTGTCGTGTGTTTGTGTGGGCCCGATGAATCAGCCCTGTGTCTGGCCCGGTACGCATGGTGGGCCCATTTTTGGCTTGCGCCTAATGAAGATACTAAACTGTTCCTATTTTACACCTTCAACGGGGGAATTCAAGAAAAAAACGCAACTCGCCCCGAACTTTGTGAGATCACCATTAGGAATATAGAGATATCCATGGAGAAGACGAAAGGGTCGCCAAAAATGCCTACTCGTCCGTTAGAGGTATCTGGCTCTGGGTATAAACTCTGAGATCCCTGATGAGCTTCAAAAGATTTTCGCGGTCTATCACTGCCTCCACCGGAACGTCCTCTTAGCTGAAAAGGGTGCCGTACGGGGTCAACGTGTCGAGGTCTGAGAACTCATCGGGCAGGCGGTGGCCGGTATCGGCAAGGAGGTCCATAAGGAAGCGCAGGTTACGGGTTCTGGCGAAATCTATGTCGTAAGACGACAGGATAGCCTTAAGCAGCTTCTCGGCGGCCTGCTGGCAGTGAAAGCCGAACGTTTCGTCACTTACGGCTTTGGAGCGGACGTTCCCCCTATTGAGAAGCAAATCCCGTGTTGGCCGAGAAGTTAGGATATTTCATAGGTATACGTAGCCACTAATTATTAGTTATAATAGTGCTATTTATATTTACATAGTGAGGTGTATTATGATTTAGTGTACTCACTATGTATGTTGATGAGTCAACAGTGCGTCAAGGCGAGAAGACTTACACTCGTTATCTTCTCCGTGAATCGCATCGTGAGGGGAAGAAGGTACGGCACCGCACGATAGCGAACCTGTCCGAGTGTTCACCTGAGGAGATTGCAGCCATACGGCTCGCCTTGCGTCATAAGAAGGACCTTGCGCAACTCACGGCCCAGGCATCGGTTTTTCTGACCCAGGGGTTGTCGGTGGGAGCGGTGTGGCTGCTTTACGATGTATCTCGTCAACTGGGAATTGCCGATGCACTCGGTGCGACCCGGCAGGGGAGACTGGCGTTATGGCAAGTGATAGCGCGGGTGATCGATCAGGGTTCCCGCTTATCGGCAGTTCGGCTGGCAGGCTCCCATGCTGCCTGCGATGTGCTCGGGCCTGGTCGGTTTGACGAAGACGATTTGTACGACAACCTTGATTGGCTTTGCGAGAACCAGTCGGGTATTGAGGACCGGCTCTTCCGAAAGAGAGAGGGCTCAAGCGGCTTGTACCTCTACGATGTGACGAGCAGCTATCTTGAAGGCATACAGAACGAGTTGTCTGCCTTCGGCTATAACCGGGACGGCAAGAAAGGGAAACGCCAGATTGTGATCGGTCTTTTGTGCGATGAGACAGGGGCGCCCTTGTCGATAGAAGTCTTTGCCGGCAACACGCAGGACATCCGCACCTTTGCCGTGCAGGTGAAGAAAGCCGCAGAGCGCTTTGGCGGAAAAGAAGTGACTTTTGTGGGCGATAGGGGAATGATCAAAAGCCGGCAGGTCGAGGAGCTTCGGGCCCACGGTTTTCATTACATCACCGCGATCACCAAAGCGCAGATAGGGACGCTCCTTAAGACCGGCCTGATCCAGATGGACCTTTTTGACCAGGAGCTTGCCGAGGTTGCTGACGGCGGCATCCGCTATGTGCTCAGGCGCAACCCGCTCCGGGCGGAGGAAATACGGAAGTCGCGCGAAGATAAAATTGCGTCGTTGCACAAGGGGATCGCCGGGCAAAACGACTATCTGAAAGAGCATCCCTTGGCAAAACCGGAAACGGCGCTGAAGAAGCTCCGCAGCAGATGCAGTCGGATGAAAGTATCGGGATGGGCCGCCCTTGCCGCCGAAAACAGAGAAATCACCTTGAGCATTGACCAGGATGCCCTCAAGGAAGAGGCGAAACTTGACGGCTGCTATGTCTTGAAGAGTGATCTTCCGCCGGAAGCTGCAACGAAGGAGACAGTCCATAAGCGCTACAAGGATCTCTCTCTGGTGGAATCGGCCTTTCGCAGCAGCAAGACCGTTCACCTGGAGCTTCGTCCCATCCACGTCCGTCTTGCCGCGAGGACAAAAGGTCATGTCTTTGTGGTGATGCTGGCGTATCGAATCATCCAGGAACTTGCCGAGAGGTGGCGCGACCTGGATGTCACTGTCGAAGAAGGCATCAACGAACTTTCTTCTTTATGCGCACAGCGCGTGTCGCTCAACGGAACCACGCACAATCAGATACCGCAGCCTCGCGGATCCGTCAAAAAACTCATAAAAGCGGCACATGTTCGGATGCCGGAAGCGCTGCCAGGCAAAGGCATTATTGTGGCCACTAAGAAGAAACTGACATCACGACGGAAAACAACATGATATCAAACAGTTACCGAGCAAATCCGTCTGATCTTGAAGGGAACATCCGTTGGAAGATACGATTTCGCCAAGAAGCACCTCGTCCTGACAAGCCTTCCTTATGAAGAGGAGGGCCTGTTCACGCTGCTTCATATAAGGCCGTTCCCTTCTTGTGTGCCTCGTAATACACGTTTCCTGGCACCTCCGACCAATATTCGTAGGCCTCCTCATCGACGACCAAGAGATCAACCGGATATCACAGCCTGTCGACAGGGTAATTGCCCTGATCAATCCGAAGCTCCGGGGCTGGATGAACTACTTCCGCATAGGGAATTCGAGTGTATGCTTCTCCTACGTCAAGGATTGGGTAGAGAAGAAGGTACGGCGGCATCTCATGAGGGCGCGGAACCTGCGGGGCTTCGGCTGGAACAGGTGGAGTATGGAATGGCTGTACAAGAACCTCGGCCTTTATAACGACTACAAGGTTCGGTATTACCGTCCCGAAAGCGCTGCCAGCCGATAGGCATCATAAGCCCTTGCGTGAAGACAAGAGGAAAGCCCATTGCGGGAAATCCGCACGATGGGTTTGACGTGACGGGGGTTGGAAACGTGGCATGGATGAGAAATAACCTCAACCTAAACCGGCGCGCCAATCCTCGACCCTACCAGGGGGGCATTGCCCTGCCAGTGGTTAGATTTAAACATCTCGATGCGGAAGACCTCGTCCTTCGTGGTGGTCAGAAGGTTTTCGCGCTGCATCGCTGTTTCCGGCCCTAAGAGGCCTTTGGCCACATTGGATGTACCCCCGGGAAAGGATTCTTCTCCAAAAGCACGACTTTGACCCCGCCCTGCGCTAGCGTGAGCGACGCCACCAGTCCGGCCCCGCCTGCCCCCACGACCACGACATCTGTCTGTGTATCAAAGGCAGCAGCGGACGCATAGACCGGAATCAGGGCCAGCAGCACTGCGATCACCAGAACCATCATCCGTTTCCTGTGGTTCTTTTGCATTTTCCCCTCTCTTGGCAAATAGGATATTGAGACTGCTATGGCTTCACTTCCTTGTCCTGCTGATATTCATATCGATATGACAGGTGTTGCAATAAAGCTCGAAGGGCTTGTGCCCGTGGTGGCAGACGTTGCATTCCAGGTCTACAAGGTGGCTGTCGTGCGGATTGGGTTTGAGGTCTTTGGTTCTCTCCGCCACTGCGGCGTAGGACTTATGGCACTGAAAGCACCGCATCATCTCGACGGCTTTCTTTGGTCCGTTGCCGTGACAACCTTCACAGGAAACATGATGGGCAGCGTGGCGGTCAGCGAGGGTGGAGGGTGCAGGCGTGGCGGCGGATACGGCGAGTGCGCAGAGCACGACTCCGGCGGAGCAGAGCGCCCTGCACATCGTAACTCTACGGGATGGAAGCCAGTGCTGGGTAGGATTCATGGCACCTCGCACCCTTTCCAATGGGTCGGCTCTCTTCTTGTCCTAAACGGGATAATCTCATTACACGATAGCACGCCTGCCACGGCCGTCAAGTTCTTTTTTTTCGAACCCGAGGCCTGGGCAGGAGGGTGAAAGCCGTAACTACCTGTAATGATTACAGATAGGCCCGGTAACCCATGAAGAATCACATTGAGGGTCGCCTCAACCAGTGAAGATTACTGAAGAAAAGCGTGCGCAGATAAAACGTTGAAGCGACCCACCAGGACACGGGATCCATTGAAGCAGCTTTTGGAGCTACGGTTTCCGTTGGTATATGTCAAGTATCTTTATGAACGGTGGCTCCTTGACGATACCGGCTATAGTCGACGAGAAAGACGAGCGCGAGGCAGAGGACAAGCAGGGCGGCGATCTTGTTTGAGATCAAATCCTCCGTGTGAAGGGCTTGGCGAATTCGGCCTTTTCGCCACCTTTGCCACTTTACGCCCAACCTTCAGGTGCCATGCTCCCCGCCGGTCTTCCGCGCGGACAGCCTGCCGCTTTCCTTGCCGCCAGGGATGTTGAGCCGCTCAGGACGATTGAACCCACAGCAGGGTATTATCCTTACGTCACTAAGCTGCCCGGAGGGTGGGTGCAAGTCGTCCCGACACCGCCCCAAACAGGAAAGGAGGGTGCTCCACAATGAGTTGGAAACGAGGTCTTCTGCTCTTCTGTGTCGCAGCAGTACTCGCAGGGTGTGCAACCATGCCGACAGGCCCGAGCGTCGCAGTGCTTCCGGGTCCCGGAAAACCCTTTGAGGTGTTCCAAACCGATGATGCCTTGACAGACAGTGGGCCCAGCATCAGATAGGCGGGGCGTCGCCCAGTCAGACGGCCAATCAAAGCGCTGCCGGAGGGGCCGTGCTCGGTACGCTCCTGGGGGCTGGGCTCGGAGCCGTAATCGGCGCTGCCACGGGTAACGTCGGCGCCGGGGCGGCAATCGGCGGTGCGACCGGCCTCGTCGGCGGAACCGCCATGGGAAGCGACGCGGGCTACGCCTCACAGTATCAGCTCCAGAGGCGCTACGACATCGCTTACCAGCAGTGCATGTACGCCGGAAACAGATACCCGGTGCGGCAGCGCATCGATACTATGCGCCGTCTCCACCGCCTCCACCGGGCTATCAGCAGGCGCCGCCGGCTCCCCCACCAGACCCTTACGCATCCCCGGCGCCAAATCCTCAATAGCCTATTTGTAGTGCAGCGGTATAGGCGGGATGCCAGGGCAAATGATGAGCGCCAGGGCATCCTACCCCTGGGGTGTAATCCGGGAAGTTTGGCCGGGAGGAGTGCCGGAGCACGCTTTCCTGGAGGGAAGTTCCTCTAAATCTGTTTCGCTAATCATTCGACGGTCGCTTATGCCAGGCCCGTTTCAAATCGATGACCACCTTCTTGTGGTATTCGGTAAAAATCCGGAGACACCGAAAAGCACCATCAGTAGGTGGCGCCGTGTGTCTGAACCGGAGCGGTGTTCCGAGGAATGCCGGGACAAATGTTCAGCGCCCGGATCCAGGGCCCACGGGATGTAATCTCTGAGGTTTGGTCGGGAGGGGGCGCCGGAGGGCGTCTTCCTCCTACCAAGCGTCATCTGCGCCGTCTCCAAAATAGTTCAACATTACAATCGCAAATCCGCGCGATAGGTCGCCGTTCTGCAAGGACATATTGGCAGGCCTTGGCCCCGATTACTTCGACAGGCTCAACGAACAGCGTCTTGTGAGAGCGCCACCAGAAGAGGCCGCAGGGCCTCGGCTTTAAGGTCACCATCAAAACCCTGGAAGAAGCGGCATGAATCCCTTGTCCAGCGGCAAGTCGGGGAATAAGCGATTTCAATGTTTGAAAAATCATCCGCTTTCGTTTGTATTTCTCCTCTCTATCTGCTAATGCCCCCATCTTTGATGATCGCCTTCTTGTTTTTCAAAATGGAAATATGTTTTGTCAAACTGGTTACATCTCAAATAGTACTCCTGTAAAATCAATAAACTAGCAACTCAATCTTGTTGGCCCGGTACTTGCTTTAGATACTAAGGCCGGAGGCTGAAACAAGGAGGGGGGTAATGCACTGTCAGTATCTTAAAGCAACAATCTTTCGCACTCACTCTGGCAAGTCGTTGCTGCTCAAATAGGTGCTGCCTGTTTGCGACAAGAACTTCGGACTGGAGTCCACAACAATAGGGCAAAAGCAGCAGATGCGTGCACTCCATTCTTACCGGAAAGGAGACGGAAAGCGGGAGAGAGTTACGGATTGTGCGGATCGCGGACAGCCGAGCGAGCAAGGGTGCCGATGAAGTCAGTCGTCGTGAGTGTGAAACTGTTCGGTACCTTAAGAGATCGTGTTTCCGGGGGCTATGACCATGAAAAAGGAATGAAGGCGTCTTTGCGCGAAGGAGCAACCATTCAAGACCTCTTGCATGCGATCGGTCTTTCCGAGAAGGAGGCAGGGTTTTTCGTTGTGAACGGGGTCTCGAAGAAACTTATGGATGGGCTCAGTGACCGCGACGAGATCAGCATTTTTCTCTTCTTGGCAGGCGGATAGAAAAGTGCGCGGCAAAGCAGGACCATGTGTGAAAATCACGGAGGAGAAAATGAGAAAGATACTGAGAATTGATCTGAGCAACAAGGGACACGCGTATGAAGACGTACCTTCCGTGTATGCTAACCTTGGTGGTAGAGGCCTGACGTCAAAGATCGTAAGCGTTGAAGTTCCGGCGAAAACAGACGCACTTGGAAAGGAGAATAAGCTGGTGTTTGCGGCCGGTATCCTTGCAGGCACCTCCGCGCCAAACAGTGGTCGCCTCTCCGTAGGTGCGAAGAGCCCGCTCACGGGCGGCATAAAGGAAGCAAACTCGGGAGGATCGGCAGCACAGAGGCTGGCACGCCTCGGCATTCAGGCCGTTGTGGTGGAAGGTGTGGCGAAAGAGCTGTCCATGGTGAAGATCACAAAGGACGGGGTCGCATTTATTCACGACGAGGCCCTCAAGGGTATGAGCAATTATGCGCTGATCGATAGACTGAAAGCAGAGCACGGAAACAATACTGCCGTCATCTGTATCGGACCCGCAGGCGAAAGCCTCCTCAAAGCTGCTTCCGTAGCAGTCACCTCTCCCGACTTCCAGATAAGGATGGCTGCTCGTGGTGGGCTGGGGGCCGTGATGGGCTCCAAGAACCTGAAGGCCGTTGTGATCGACGATACGGGTGCAACGGGCATTGAGGTCAGCGATGCGGCGAAGCTTAAAGAAGCCGCATCCGATCTTTCGAAGGGAATCCTCACCCACCCCCTCATGGAAGGTCTGAAACAGCTCGGGACGCCGCTCCTTGTAAATATGATCAATGGCGCCGGCTGTCTGCCCACAAAAAACTATTCAGTAGGACAGTTTGAAGATGCTGAAAAGATTTCAGGCGAGCACATGGTCGGGGTTATGGCAACAAGGCCGAATGCCAAACCTATCCACCGCTGTATGACAGGATGCGTCATCAGCTGCTCGAATGTCTACACCGACGAGGCGGGCAAGGAGATCGTGTCGGGACTGGAGTATGAAACCTTGGGCCTCATGGGCTCCAATTGCATGATCAGCGATCTTGATGATGTCGCCCGCATGAATCGTCTCTGCAATGACCTCGGTCTTGATACGATGGATGTGGGGACGGCTATCGCCGTCGCCATGGAAGCCGGTCTTTTGCCGTGGGGGGATGGGAAGGCTGCCTATAGCCTCATTGAAGAAGCGGGCAAGGGGACCGAGTGGGGAACAATGATAGGAAACGGCTGCCTTTTTACAGGGAAGAAGCTCGGCGTTACGAGGATTCCCCAGGTGAAGGGGCAATCCCTTGCCGCCTATGATCCGAGAGTACTAAAAGGAACCGGGGTGACCTACGCGACCTCGCCCATGGGCGCCGATCACACCTGTGGCAATGCGCTTCCGAGTCCGGCAAACCCTGATTACAATCCGACCGCATCCACGGGACAAGCCCCTGTCTCCGCTTTTCTCCAGTGGTACTTTGCGGTCATCGACACCCTTGGTGTGTGTCTATTCGCTTCGCTGCCGCTCCTTGATATGCCTGAACTGCATAAGCACCTTATAGACTGCGCAACGGCGGTCACAGGCGAACCCTTTGATGAGAACTACCTGATGAAGCTCGGTACTTCTATTCTGAAGGTGGAAAAGGCGTTTAACGAGGCGGCGGGAATGACCAGCAAAGACGATCGCCTGCCGGAGTTTTTTGTGAAGGATCCTTTGATGCCGTCCGGGCTTACCTTCGATGTATCGGAGGCGGAGATTGATTCCGCACTTCAGTTCTGATGGGATGGACCCCATGCACGGATGCAGCGGATGGAAGGATGATAAAGATTATCAAATCAAAGTCTGAATGTGAAGGCGATACGCCCTGTTTTCAATTGGTATAAGAGAGGCAAACACGGGGGAATCAGCCTCCCGGAAGATGCCGACGAAGTAGAAGCACGGCAATCTTACCTCCGAGTCTGCATAGTCTGAAGGGCCACCCGTGGTTGCAGACCATCGGGTCTTTTTGAAAACGGAAGGGTCTCCCGGAGAAAAGGAGGAACACGTGATGAACTCTTAAAAAAAGTTCTTTAGCTTCCGGAGCCTTCACCATGATTCGGCGGTCATGGAGTCTGCTTCGGACGTGCTCTCGGTGCCAGCCAGGATATCACCTCGGACAAGTGAGGCGTGTCTCGGGAAGATGCGCTTGGTTATCTCGTGATGTTGTAGTCGAGACTGGCCAGTCCCGGGGCTTGAGATGGACAGATAAACAAATCTAAGGAGGGGCATGATGATTAGACGGATTCTCAGGGTAAATGGTTTCGAAAAGACGGTGACGGTACATCCGGGCGATAGCCTGGCCGATGTGCTCCGGGAGAACCTGTTTCTCACCGGCACGAAGGTAGGCTGCGGGAAGGGTGAGTGTGGCGCGTGTTCCGTTATCATGAATGGAAAGCTCGTCCGCTCCTGCATCGTGAAGATGGAGCGGGTCCCCGATAATGCGGCCATCACCACCATAGAAGGGATCGGGTCGCCCCGGCACCTCCATCCGCTCCAACACGCATGGATCAAGTATAACGGCGCCCAGTGCGGATTCTGTACCCCCGGTTTTATTGTGTCCGCAAAGGCCCTTCTGGATGAAAACCTCAACCCCGGCCGGGAGGATGTGAGGGACTGGTTCCAGAAAAACCACAACGCATGCCGTTGCACAGGGTACAAGCCGCTCGTCGATGCCACCATGGACGCGGCCCGCGTCCTGCGTGGTGAGATTACGGTAGAAGACCTCGCCTTCAATATGCCGGCTGACGGCAAGATATGGAACACCGGTTATTATCCCCGCCCGAGTGCTCTCGCAAAGGTGACGGGCACTGTCCGCTATGGCGCCGACATGATCCTGGGGATGCCGAAGGATACGCTCCACCTCGCGCTCGCCCAGGCGGAGGTGTCCCACGCGAGAATCATCTCCATCGATACGTCGGAGGCGGAGAAAATGCCGGGTGTGTACAAGGTCCTCACGCACAAGGACGTGAAAGGCAAAAACCGCATTACCGGTCTCCTCACGTTCCCCACCAACAAAGGTGACGGATGGGATCGCCCCATTCTGTGCGACGAAAAGGTTTATCAGTACGGCGACGCGGTAGCAATAGTCTGTGCAGATACGTGGGCAAACGCGAGGGCAGCGGCAAAGACGGTAAAGCTGGAACTGGAGGAACTGCCCGCATATATGAATGCCCCCGCGGCCATGGCGCCCGACGCGATGGAAATCCATCCGGGGACTCCAAACATCTACTTCACGGTACCGATCAAGAAGGGTGAGGATACAAAACCCGTCATGGCTTCTGCTCCCCATGTTGTTGAAGACGATTTTTACACTCAACGTCAGCCCCATATGCCTATCGAGCCGGACGTAGGCCTCGCCTACTTTAACGAGGATGGGGTTCTCTTCATCCATTCGAAGTCAACGGCCCTTCACATGCATTACGCCATGATCCTCGAGGGTATAGGGGCCGACCCGGACAAGCTCGTCATCGCAAACAACGAAGCGGTAGGGGGGATGTTCGGCTATAAACTGAGCCCGACCATGGAGGCGCTCCTCGGTGTTGCCGCTATCGCCACAGGCAGGGCGGTAGCCCTGAGGTATGACTGGTATCAGCAGCAGACCTACACGGGTAAGAGGTCCCCCTTCTGGATCAAGCTAAAGCTGGCGGCCGACAAGAACGGCAAGCTTATGGCGCTGGAGAGCGACTGGACCGTTGACCACGGCCCTTACTCGGAGTTGGGCGATCTTCTCACCATTCATGGCGCCGAGAACATATGCGGATGCTACATGGTTCCGAGTATCCGCGGTGAAGGGAGGACCGTCTGTACCAACCACGCCTGGGGCTCGGCATTCAGGGCCTTCGGTTCACCTCAGAGCGAGTTCGCTACAGAAGTGCTCATAGACGAGCTGGCTGAAAAAATAGGGATGGACCCGCTCGAACTCCGCTACATAAACGTCCTTCGCCCGGGCGACACTACACCCACAGGAAACCCGCCGGACGTCTACGCCCTGCCGGGTCTCCTCGATATGATGCGTCCTCTTTACAAAGAGGCTGTCGAAAGGGCTGGAAGGGAATCGACGCCGGAAAAGAGACGGGGGGTGGGCATCACGTGCGGGGAGTACAACTGTGGCGCCGAAGGCCCCGACGCATCCGAGGCGTGGATCGAGCTGACAAAGGAGGGCGCCATTGCCTACACGTGCTGGGAAGACCCGGGACAGGGCGGCGATATGGGCACGCTCGCGACTGCTCACGAAGGGCTTCGTCCCTTGGGCATCAAGCCGGAAAATATCAGGCTTATCATGAATGATATGAGCCGTGCGCCGAACAGTGGGCCTGCCGGGGCGAGCCGTGCCCAGGTCATGACCGGACAGGCCATCAAGAATGCCTGCGATCAACTCCTCGCGGCAATGAAAAAAACCGATGGGTCCTACCGGACTTACGATGAGATGGTGGCGGAAAACATTCCCGTGAAATACGTGGGCCAGTGGACGGCGCCTGCCGAATTCCCCAATATCGTCGATGATATGCAGGGCAAAATCTATTCCGTGTACCAGTGGGTCGTGTTCATGGCCGAAGTCGAGGTGGACGTTAAGACCGGCAAGACAAAGGTCCTCAAGATGACCTATTGCGGAGATCACGGCGTCATAGGCAACCAGCTTTCCGTGGATGGGCAAATCTATGGGAGCCTTTCTCAGGGCATCGGGTTTGCGTTAAGTGAAGACTTCGAGGACATCAAGAAGCACTCCACGATGACCGGGGCAGGCTTTCCCTTTATCAAGGATGTTCCCGATGACCTGGAGTTGCATTACCAACAGACGCCCAGGGAATTCGGCGCCTTCGGCGCGGCCGGGTGCGGGGAAGGGCCGATGACGAGCCCCCACGCGGCGATCATCAACGCCATCCACAACGCCTGCGGCGTGCGTATAACCAAACTGCCCGCTTACCCGGAAAAGGTGCTGGCAGGCCTCAAGGCGAAGATGCGTACCGGCCAAGG
>JBEKJU010000030.1:0-23455 GCA_050011095.1 Syntrophorhabdales bacterium | reverse complement strand
TTGGCCGATCGGCGAGGCGCGGAAAGGCCAAATGTACTGGATGTACATGACCTTTTCGCAACGAAGCGGGCGGACAAAAAGACGAGCCAGATGGCCCATTTATTTTCTGACGAGCCCTAAGTGCGTGAGGAAAAAAAATGATGCACCCCGTCATCCCATCCATAGGGAGGCCCTGAAGGTCGGCCGAAAGCACGTTTTGGCATTCGGCATAATAAATGACCCTGCTGCTTGCAGCAGGGTATCCAAGACAACGAGCGGAGCGAGTCTTTGAGCAGCTGTGTTCGATGTCAAGAGATTTCATCGGGCGGACCAGGGGGTATTGGTGCGGACCATGGCGTTGAGGATAATGAGGATCTTGTGCATACAGGCAGTTATGGCTACCTTGGGGGCTTTGCCCGCATGAATGAGACGCTCATGGAAGGTCCTGATCACGGGGTTGAAGCGGACGGCGGAGCGAGCGGCCATGTAGAGCGCGGCTCTCACGTCTGCTCTTCCTCCGAAGATCATCCGTCTCCCCCGGTAGGCGCCACTGTCCCGGTTGAAGGGAGCAAGTCCCACGAGGGCGGCGATCTTCTTTCGGTCGAGGTGTCCCAGTTCGGGGAGTCTCGCGAGGAGGGTACAGGCGTTGATCGGGCCTATGCCCTTGAACGTCCTCAGGAGGTTTTCCTTCTCTTTCCACAAAGGGGCCTTCTTGATTGAGGAACTGATGTCTTTCCCTACCTTGGTGATACACTCCTCGAGCCATTCAATGTGGGCCTCGATATCGGACCTCGTCCATGATGTCGCAGTAAAGAGCCGGTTCTTCTCTTCCGTGAGCATCTCGACGAGTTGTCTCCTCCGGGCGACGAGGGCCTGGAGTTGTTGGGCGTCCTTGTCCTTCAGAGGTCGTACCTCGGGACGTATCACCTCGGAGAACCGGGCGATAACCTCTGCATCGACCGCATCGGTCTTGGCGAGCTTCCCGATCGCTTTCGCGAAGTCCCTCACCTGCCGTGGATTGACGACCGCCACGTTTAGTGACCGGAGGGCGAGGACCTCGACGACCGGTACCTCATATCCCCCGGATGCTTCGAGGATAACAAGAACAGGCTTCATTTCCGCGAGGGAACGGGCCATGTCGATTCGTCCACCTTCATCGTTCGCGAAGCTCCTCCGGATGTCGTCCGGCCGGGTGTGCATCTCAAGGGTCTCTTTTGCAACGTCGATACCGACAAACAGTTCCACTAGTGCTCCTCCTTGCGCGATGCGGGCTCGTAAGGCCCAGGCAGCTGTCCGAGCTGATAGGGGGAAAGGGGTGTGACGGCCCGCGCTCAAAGACGGGATCGTTTGTCCCAAGGGGAGTCCGGCCTGTCACACCCTGGTCAATCCGGGGATAAGTATACTCAGGTCCATCTGGGGAATGAAACATGGATATAACATACAAGCAGCAGGAGTCTAGGGGCACCCGCTTGCGGGTCGTGGCTTTGCCCGTAGAGGGGGCGACGCGAGCCCCAAAAGTTGACCGACCATCCGGCGGCCGGGGAAACCCTCGCGTGTCAGCCGGATTCCCCCCCATTATACCGCCCGTGCAACACGCCCGCTGTCCTTCCATTGCGGAAAGGATAGGATGGGATAGGAAAGGATGCAGCACGTATGGGCATTCGTTCCGTGGTATGGTAAATTGTCCGGAAGGGCGGTAGGAAGAGTGGATAAACAGGTCGGTAAGGATTTGACCGTAGGGAGCATCCCCAGGCACCTCTTGATCTTCTCCATCCCGATGCTCATCGGAAATGTCGTGCAAATCGGCTATGGCATTGTCAACACGATCTGGGTCGGCCACCTGGTAGGGGAGAACGCGGTCGGGGCGGTGGGTGTCAGCTTCCCCATCATCTATGTACTCGTGGGGTTCGCCATGGGCATGTCAATGGCGACGACCATTCTCGTCTCCCAGTATTACGGGGCGAAGGATTACCGGATGGTGGAGAAGGCCGCCGGCAATTCCTACCTTTTGTCGCTCATACTGGGCTCCCTTGTGACGATCGCCGCGGTACTGTCGAGCGATGCCCTTCTCAGGCTCATCGCGACCCCGCCTGAAAATTTCGCCATGGCATCGAGCTACCTCAAGATAAATCTGGCCGGGCTCATCTTCGTCTATCTCGGCTTTCTCATAAATTTCATACTCAGGGGGATAGGCGACGCGGTCACACCCCTGGTGTTTATGTGCATAGGGCTCGGAACGAATGCCGTTCTTGACCCATTCATGATCGGCGGTTTCGGCCCCTTTCCGCGCTGGGGCCTGAACGGGGCGGCCTGGGCGACGGTGTTCTCCCAGTTTATGACGCTGACGATCAGCATTGCCTATCTCAACCGGAAGGAGCACCTGATCGCATTCAGCCCGAAAAAGCTCGTCCTCGACAGGCGGATGACCGGCCTGCTGTTCAAGATCGGCCTCCCGTCGGTCGTTCAGCAGTCACTCGTTTCCATCGGCAGCCTCGTCATAACGGCCTTTGTGAACTCCTTCGGCAGCGCGGCAACGAACGCATTCGGCGCGACCGGAAGGGTGGACATGATAGTTTTCATGCCTGCCCTCTCCATGAGCATGGCGGTCTCGGCCCTTACGGGTCAAAACCTCGGCGCGGGCAGGCCCGAAAGGGTTAGGGAGATATTCAAATGGGGAATCGTCATGACGTCGTCGATCACGGTCCTCATATCGCTGGTCGTCGTCCTCCTTTCAAGGCTGATACTCGTGATGTTCGGCCTCGGCGATGATGGAAAGGTGATGGACATAGGTGTCACGTACCTGCGGACCGTAGGTTCGTGCTACATCCTGTTTGCGGTGATGTTTATATCGAACGGCGTCGCGAACGGTGCAGGCCACACGATGATGACGATGGCGTTTTCCCTCCTGTCACTCTGGCTGATAAGGGTGCCCGCCGCATGGCTCCTTTCACGAACGAGCCTTGGCATCACCGGAATATGGGCGGCCATCGTGCTGAGTTTCGCCGTGTCGATGGTGGCGAGTCTCATGTACTACTTTTCGGGAAGATGGAAGCAATCGACCATTATGGACGCACGTCCCGTGGTCCCGTGTCTGGAATGAGGGCAATTGTTGGGGCTCGCGTCGCCCCCTCCGGCAGCGAAGCTGCCGGAGCCTCCCCCTCATGAAAAGGAAGGGGCGGAGGCGAAAAAGTGCACCCGTCGGGCTCGCGTCGCCCCCTCGACCGGCAAAGCCGGTCGAGCCTCCCCTTCATAAAAAGGAAGGACCGAAAGCGAAAGAGGGCCGCCGTTGGCTAGCGTCGCCCCCTCCGTGAGCAAAGCCCGCGGAGTCCTCCCCTTCATAAAAAGGAAGGACCTGAGCCAAAAACCGGCACTTGCCGACTCGCGTCGCCCCCTCTCGCACCACCTGTTCTTGCGGGGCACCCGCAGCCTCCCCCTCATTAAAAGGAAGGAGCGGAGGCAAAAAGGTGCACCCGTTGGCACCCGCAAGCGGGTGCCCCGGCCGCCCCCGGAGCCCTGACCAACTCGGTGTCAGAGCGCCTCGGCGCTGAACCGGGCGATGCTGCCGCTTTTCAGGTTTTTCTTGTATACCAGGACGAAGAAACGGGCCGTGACGAGGAGATAGATCGCGGAGAGAAGGACGCCGATAAGGAGACTCGTACCGTAATCGTGGGGTAGGGCGGCCGTGGCAAGTATGGCGCGGCACGTCTCGAACACGTAGGACGGGGGGATCAGTTTCGCGATTACCCGCAGGGCTGCCGGCAGGGTCGATAAGGGATAATAGACGCCTGCAAAGATCGAAAGCACCATGGGGATCGGCCAGCCGAGCCACTCTGCCGAGGGCCCGAGCCGAAAAATCAGGGCCGAGACGAAGATGCCCATGGCTATCCCGAAAAGCAGGAGTATCAGCATGAAAGGGAGGAGCAGGAAGCCGATGCGCAGGACGTTGTAACCGAAGGCCGCCCCGGCGACGACGGCCATGGCGAGGAAGGCGGCGAAGCCGGTCGTGATACTCGTCAGGATGAGGCCGCTCAGGTATTCCCGTATCTTGAGGGGCGAAGCGAAAAAATTAATGAAGTTCTGGGTCCAGATATCCTCCAGAAAGGCCATCATGATCCCCTGCTCGATCCGGCTCATGAATTCCCACAGGATGATCGCCCCTAATATGACACTGATAAAACTGAACGTATCCCGGCCCAATGAACCGAGGTACCTGCTGATGAAGCCCCATTGGATGATGTCGATGATCAGCCACATAAAAACACCGACCAGGCGCGTGGGGTTGCTCTTGAGCAGGAAGATTTGACGAACGAAGATGGCCAGGGTCCGCGATATGCTCATCCCGTCATTCCTTCAGCGACACCGGTTCTCGCGCCACGGTGATGAAGAGTTCCTCCAGATCCTTTTTTCCGTGCTCGCCGGGAAGGGTGTTCGGGTCGCCGTTCAGGAGGATCTTTCCGTGGGACAGAAAAAGGACCCGGTCGCAGACCGCCTCGATCTCGGCCATATTATGGGATGTCCAGAGTATTCCGGCCTGGGTTTCCACTGCATATCTCCTTATTTTCTCGCGCACGACCCGGGAGATGCTCGGATCGAGCGAGGCGGTCGGCTCGTCGAGGAGGAGAAGCCGGGGCTCGTTTACTACTGCCTTTGCGAGATTGAGACGGCTCAGTTCGCCGGAGGAGAGGAGCCCCGCCTTTGTATTGACGAGACCTCCGAGGTCGAACTCCTCAAGAAGGGATACTATTCTCTCTTTTATATTCTTGATCTCGTAGAGCAGGGCGAAGACGTACAGGTTCTGCCATACGGTGAGATTGGCGGGCACATGGGCGTAGACAGCCGCAAAGTTGACGCTCTTGCTGATCTCCGATCTCCACCTTTTGAGCGTTTTCCCCAGCACCTCGATCGAGCCGTCCGTCGGCTCCAGGATGCCGAGGATCATGTTGATGGTAGTCGTCTTGCCCGCCCCGTTCGGTCCCAAAAGCCCGACTATTTCCCCCCGGTTCACGGCAAAAGAAATGCGGTCGACCGCCCTGAACGAATCATACTCCTTAGTGAGGCCGGTAATTCTGAGGATTGCGCGGTCAGTCATGGGCTCGTTGTCTCTCAAGGGACGCTCGGGTCGGCTAAAGCGCCTTCAGTAGGCCGTAGAGCTCATCGGCAAACCTGTCACGCCATGCGCGGCCGTGATCACGGTCGTGAAAGCTCTCCTCCCTGAACCGGGATAAGAACTCCTTCAGGAAGGTCTTGCCTTTCGCCCGGTTCCACAACCTGCCGAAATCCTCCTCTTCGGAGAAATCGTTGTTCCCGAGGATAAAGCCCTTACACTTGTCACAGATATAGGCCTCGAGCGAATACGTGTTGACCGGCTTGTCGAGGTCGTACTCATGCCAGCACCACCCCATGGACTCGGTGATAAACCTGTCCCGTTCCTCGTTCATATCTTACCCCCCTGGTCTTCACATGGCGCTTTCCTTCGAAGATCCGGCAACCTTGGCATATTTTGCGGGATCGGTCCAATGAACGGATGTCCTCGTTCATACGTCATTCCTCGCTTCCGGTCATTATGAGACCTGCGTGCCGTGCATCCCCACGGGGCGCCCTTCCTGACGAAGCCTGTATCATCCGGCAAAGGCGCCCATGCGAAGGAACTCACGCATTTACCCGGCGGTCAGTTCTTCTACCATGCACTATATAGCACTATATATACCTTAAGACCGTCCCCATTGGCAAAGAAAACGACTTCACATGGGCGTGGAAGGGCAGGTTGCGGCTCCGCCGGAAGCCTAATTTCCGCCATATCGGTGCCTGCCGTTCCTCGCGGCTTGCCCATTCATTGTTAGCCGATCCGGCAGCGCTGCGCCCTTTGCGGTTGATCTTGCTCTGGCGATATAGTACACTTCAGCGTGATGTGACCGATCCCTCGTATTTTTAATTTTACGGATTATTCCCGCCATGCGCCGTTACCTAATTTTTGTCACCGCCGGTCTGGGTCTGCTCATGTATTCCATTGACACCACGGTGGTGGCCGTCGCCTTCCCACGATTCATGAAGGAGTTTCATGCCACCGTCCTTTGGGCGGGATGGACCATTTCGATCTACTATATTGCGGTAACCATGGCCATGCCGCTGGTGGGAAGCCTGGGCGACCGCCTGGGCCGCAAGAGGGTTTTCCTGGTTTCCCTGGGGCTTTTCACCGTCGGTTCCCTCTTCTGCGCGCTTGCCCCTAGCATCCTGTTCCTGATTGCCTTCAGGTTCATCCAGGGCATCGGCGGCGCGGCGTTTCTTCCCACCGCGTCAGGGATCGTGAGCGAGGCCTTTCCCGAGAACAGGGAAAGTGCAATCGGCCTTTTCACGAGTATCTTCACCGTAGGCGCTATTATCGGGCCTAACTTGGGGGGGTGGATCGTGAGCGCCTATTCCTGGCGATACATCTTTTATATCAATCTGCCCATCGGCATCGTGCTGATCGTCCTTATCATGATCCTCATTGAAGACCCGAGGAGTTTTTCGAGACCCCGCATCGACCTGGCCGGGGCCGCCTTTATGAGCGGAGGCATACTCCTTCTCATGGCGGGTCTGAATCTCATCGGTGAGACATTCTCCGGCGGCTCCCTTCTCCTTGGCGGATTTTTCCTGGTGCTCGGCCTGTTGTCGGTTTTGTTGTTTCTGAGACACGAGAGGGGGGAAGAGAACCCTATCCTCGATGTGGCCCTGCTCAGGTCTACCCCCTTTCTCGCGGCGAACCTCGTCAATATGTTCATGGGAGCGGGGATATTCGCGGTCTACGCCTTCGTGCCGCTCTATGCCACGTCGGTGCGGAAGATGTCGACGTTGATGAGCGGCATGATCCTGACGCCCCGATCTCTTGGAACGATTCCCGCCTCCGCCATCACCGCCTTCACCCTGAGGCGGTGGGGCTACCGCCGGCCCATCATCGTGGGACTGGTCATCGTCTCTCTCGCCGTGATCCTTCTCGGAGAGGACCGGCTTTGGGGCGTGGCGGGTGCGCGGTTCGGGGTGATGGGTACGATGTCGTTTCTGATGCTGCTCAGCGGGATCGGGATGGGGATCATGTTCCCCGCCACGAATAATGCGTGCATCGAGCTGATGCCCGACAGGGTGGCCACCATCGTCGGACTTCGGGGCACGTTCAGGACCATAGGCGGCGCGTTCGGGATATCGCTGATCACGATTATCCTCCATTTGAGCGCCAACCCGGCCAGAGGTTTCAGGATCGCCTTCTTGGCCTTCGGTCTGGAGCTTCTGTTCGTCATTCCTCTTGTTTTTCTTATGCCCCAGGGAAGAAGATCCAGAGGATGAAACGGATGGACCTCCCTTCCATGCGGGCGCTTCGAATAGGAGTCACGGGCGCAAATCTATCCGGCTTTTTTGCGATTGGCGTTGGCATGTGCGCCTTCCCCGTGCTAAAATTTGGTAAAAAAGGAGGATCCCAATGCCCGAAAAGAAGGAAGTCAGTCTCGGCGCCATCTACTACCCTATGCCGGTCTGCATAGTCGGCGTCACTGTCGCGGGCAAGCCCACCTTTCTCACCGTGGCCTGGTTCAGCATGGTCAATGTCAAGCCGCCGTACCTCATGGTCGCCCTCGGCAAGACGCACTACTCGAATGCGGGCATCAAGGAGAACAACACGTTCAGCATAAATATTCCGTCCGCATCCATGGCCGAGGCAACCGACTACTGTGGGCTCGTGTCGGGCAATAAGCACGACAAGTCGAAGGTCTTCGAGGTCTTCTACGGTCATGTCAAGACGGCGCCCATGATCAGGGAGGCTCCCTACAACCTGGAGTGCAGGGTCGTGAAGACCGTCGAACTCCCGGCGGACGAGCTTTTCATCGGCGAGGTCGTTGCGGCATATAGCGACGGGCAGTTCATGATAAACGACGCCCCTGACCTCGCAAAGATGAACCCCTTCA
Organism: Syntrophorhabdales bacterium; assembly: GCA_050011095.1. Lineage (GTDB taxonomy): Bacteria > Desulfobacterota > Syntrophorhabdia > Syntrophorhabdales > WCHB1-27 > JBEKJU01. The sequence continues at coordinate 15,542 of JBEKJU010000030.1, read as the reverse complement.
TACTCTCCATGGCCGACCGCAGATATGTCGGTCTGGGCGCGGAAGTCGGAAAGGCCTGGGAAATAGGCAAGAAGCTTATCAAGGGATAGGGGAGGCGGACGCCGATCGGATGAGAGGGCCGCGGGCCGCTCCATCCGGGAAAGGCACCCGCAACATTGATAGCGCGGGGCGGAAAGGGGGTATGCCCGCAAGAAGGGCGGCATTCCCCTTATAGCCCTTTTGTTTCGCGGCTCACCTTTTTTTTTTCGTTTTTTCGCCGGATGCCTCCGATGGATATTCCCAGGATATGGGAGGGCCGGAAGGCCCATAATGATGATAAAGCCGGAGGCTAGCCAGACCCGCTCTGCGCGCGGCCATTGGCGTCTATCCCCCATGCGTTTTCCATGATGACCATAATCGCACGACATTCCGGCGGCCGATAATCAGCGAAGCTCGCTTATTAATTCTTTTTTCTTGACATATACGGGGCCATAATGATAAATAAAGATTCTCATAGAAAACATAGCAATGTATAACGCCCCCGTATTAAAGAAAGGCATCGAGGTACTGAGATTGGTCACGCAGACGAACGAGGCGCTCGGCGTGAGCGAAATCTCGCGAAGGCTCTCGATCGTCAAGAGCACGACGCTGGGCATACTGAAGGCGCTGGAAGAGGAGGGCCTTCTCGCCCAGGATCCAGTCACAAAGAAGTATCTCCCCGGAACATCGCTTTTCGAGTTCTCGCGGAAGGTCCTGAGGAGCATGGAGCTGCCGTTCGTGGCGAAGCCGTTCCTTGAGAGACTCGTTGAGCTTGTGGATGAAACGGTCATTCTGGCGGCGCGGGAGGATGATGACACTCTCCGCGTCCTCGAGATGGCCGAGCCGAAGAAGGAGCTGAAGATCACCGTCCCCATGGGGACACGCTTTCCCGTCTATACGGGCGCACTGATGAAGGTCTTTCTCAGCCAGATGAAGAACGAGGAGATTGCCCGTTTCGTGCTGGAAAAACCCCTGCCGAGATATACCGACCACAGTGCGGAGGAGATTGAGGGCCTGCTTCTAGAGGTGGAGCGGGCCCGTGAGTTTGGGTATGCCACCGACCTGGAGGAGTACCGCAAGGGGGTGCGGGGAGTTGCGGCCCTCGTGTTCCGCGGTTCCAGGGCTCGGGCCGCCATCGCCATCTTTGGTCTCGCGAGTTCGATGGAGGACCGTCGGATGCCCGACATTATCCTCCACATAAAGAACACCGCCCAGTCGATAAGCAGGAAATTAACGCTCATGGCAAGGAATCAGGACGGTTCTGACGGTGGGGTGGGCCCATCCCCGTCAGAGGGGCCAAGCTACTATGGTTCCGGTAGAGGCGCGTAGGCATGTGGAGGGGTACGTTCGATAAAGCACCATAGTCCTAAACCTTTATTGCTCGAAAGGAGGTAAAATGCACAACAAGGATAAGTTGGAAAAAATCGTGGGGAAGAAGAACGTGAGCGACGCGAAAGAGGCGCTTGCCCGGTATTCGCGCGACAACAGCCTGGTTCCCCCGGCAATGCCGGATCTTGTAGTACGACCGAAGACTGCCGAGGAAGTGGGAAACGTCGTGAAATGGGCCAATGAGAACGACGTTCCCCTGGTTCCGGTCAGTTCCTCAGTCCATTTCTACGGATGTACCATACCCAAGCAGGGCGGAGTTGTCGTTGATCTGACCGGAATGAACAAGGTCTTCGAGATCGATGACTACAACCGAAAGGTAAGGATCGAACCGGGCGTCACCTGGAAGCAGCTTACCGAAGAGCTGGAAAAGAAAGGCATGAGGATCATCATGCCCTTGCTGCCGCCGGCGGACCGGTCGGTGCTTACCGATTATCTGGAAAGGGAAGTTCCCACCAACACCGTATATGATTATGGCGAACCGACGCAGAGCTTCGAGCTTGTCTGGCCGACGGGCGAGGTCTTCAGGCTCGGGTCGGCAAGCGTGAACGGCTATCCCGAATCGCAGTCGAAGGGTGCCAACCCGTCAGGTCCGGGACTCGATTTCTATCGTTTCCTTCAGGGGGCCCAGGGCACCATGGGCATCGTCACGTGGATGAACCTCAAGGTCGAGTTTGCGACGAAGATGGACAAGATCTATTTTGCGCCGGTCGACGACCTCGCGTATGCGCAGGAGTTCCTCTACAGGGTGCTGCCGAGGAGAATAGGGCAGGAAGTGCTCCTGCTGAACAACGTCGACCTTGCCGCCATCCTGGCCGAGGATTGGCCGGACGATTTCGAGAAGATGCGCGCAACGCTCCCGCCGTGGTCGCTCGTCATGATCATCAGCGGGTTGCTGCGGAGGCCTGAAGAGAAGATCGCCTACGAAGAGAAGTTCCTCAAGGAGGTCATGAGGAATGAGTTCCAGAAGATCAACCTGGTGGACAATCTCCCCGGCTTTCCAGGTGTGGGACGGAAGCTCCTGTCGATGTTGCGGAAGCCGTGGCCCACGGAGCGGACCTACTGGAAGAACGCGTGGAGAGGCGGCGCCCAGAGCCTGTTCTTCATCGCGAGGCCGGTGAACACACCTCTCTATGTCGAGATGGTGGAAGAAGTGGCGGCGAGATACGGATACCCCATGGCCGACATCGGCATGTACATCCAGCCCATAGAGCACAACCGGGCGTCGCACGTGGAGTTCACGTTCTTCCACGATCCCGATGACGATGCAGAGAAGGCCGTGATCGCAGGTCTGTGTCGGGAGGCGGCGAAGGCCTTGATGAATGAGGGAGCCTTCTTCTCGAGGCCTTACGGAGAGCTGGCCCCCATAATCTACGACAGGGCCGCGGGCTACACGATAGCCCTGAAGCGGGTAAAGAAGGTCTTCGATCCGAAGAACATCCTGAACCCCGGAAATCTCTGTTTCTAAGGAGGATATGATGCCAACAGATCGCTTTGACACACCTAAGACGCCGGTCGCCCTGGACGTGACCGACCTGAATAATTTTGCCTACGACATGAGTCGCTGCATCAAGTGCAAGGGCTGCTACTGGGTAGAGCATACGTATATGCCCGGCGTGCGGTTCAGCACAAGATGCCCGAGCAACGTGTGGAATGATTTCGACTCCTACGGCGCCTTCGGCAAGATGAGGATCGGCCTTGCCCTCCTGGACGGCAAGCTTCAGTGGACGCCCAAACTGCTTGAGATCGTCTACGCCGATCCCCTATGCGGTGCATGCGACGTGGGCTGCAAGAGGAACCTCGACCTCGAGATAGGGCTGACCCTGGAGGCCCTCCGGATGAAGGCCGTTCAGGACGGCGCGGGCCCCATGCCTGCCCACAAGAAGATCGCCGAGAACATCGCGAAGCAGCACAACCAGTTCGGCGCGCCCCACGCAAACAGGAAGAAATGGATTACGAAAGACATCAAGGTGGCGGACAAGGCCGAAGTGCTCTATTTTGTCGGGTGCTCGGCATCATACAAGAATCCCGAGATCGCCCAGGCGACCGCGAAGATACTTTCCGGTTCCGGCACGCCCTTCATGCTGATGCCCGACGAGTGGTGCTGCGGGAATACGCTCTACTCGGTCGGCATGATCAATGAGGCGCGGGAGATCGCTAAGCGGAATATCGAGATGGTCAAGGCAACAGGGGCCAAGACGGTCGTCCTCTCCTGCGCGGAAGGCTACAGGATGTGGAAGGTCGACTACCCGAAGATGCTCGACATCTCGACGGCCGACCTCGGTTTCGAGGTTATCCACCTCGTCGAATATGCCGACGAGGCCCTGAAGAAAGGGACCCTCAAGCTCACGAAGCCACAGGATATCCGGATGACCTACCACGATTCATGTGGCATAAGCAGGCTTTCCGACCCATGGACGCCCTGGAAGGGTACGAGGGGCTGGATGGGTATGGTCGAGCCGCGGCTGAAGAGGCGGCGCGGGACAACCGGGCTTTACGCGCAGCCGAGGAACCTCCTGAAGGCGATCCCCGGCGCACAGGTCGTGGAAATGCCCCGCATCAGGGAGAATTCCTTCTGCTGTTCCGCGGGACGCGGTACGAAGGATGCCTTCCCGGATCTCGCCAACTCCTCCGCGAAAGTCAGGCTGGAAGAGGTGAGGGAAGTCGGCGCCGAGGTCCTCGTGTCCGCTTGTCCGTGGTGCAAGGGCAATTTTTCTCAGGCGGTCAGAGAGAACGGGGATGCCGTGAAGGTTATGGACATCTCGGAAGTCATTCTTGCTTCGATGCAAGGTTAAGGAGGGAAGCATGCCTATATCGAAAGAAGCATTCAATGCATTGGAAGCTGTTGTAGGCTCCAGGTATATCTCCGACGACCCCGCCATCTGTGAAGGGTACAGATCGGGACCGGGGGGCTACGAGGCCGGGCTCGGATATGAAAGGGTCATGACGACGATACCGGCGGTTGTTGCTCTGCCCCGGAATACTGAAGAGGTACAGAAGATCGTGCGGATCTGCAACCGCTACAAGGTCCCCTACGTGCCGTACAGCACGGGTTTTTATGGACCCCGTTCCCACTGCCATGTGCAGAACGAGCTCCTCGTCGACCTGAAGCGTCTCAACGATTACGAGATCGATGAGAAACACCTTTACGCGGTGGTCGGCACGGGCGTCATTTACTCGCCGTTCCAGGAAGAGGCTTTCAAACACGGCGGCTACGGCATCATCGGCGGCGGCGGCGCGCAGGCATCGGTTATAGCGAACCTCATCGGCGACGGCTGGTCACCCCTTTCCCACAGGGTCGGGCTGCCCCACCGGCGGATCCTCGGGACAGAACTCGTGCTCCCCGATGGCGAGCTGGTCAGGATGGGATCCCTAGCGGTGGGTGAGGACCCGTTCTGGGGCGACGGCCCCGGTCCGGACCTGAGAGGGCTTCTCAGGGGATTCACGGGACTCCGCGGATGCCTCGGCATCGTCACGAAGATGGCGGTGAAGCTCCTGCCCTTCCAGCCTGAAAGGCTCGAGCCCACGGGTATTGCCCCGAACACCGCGCTCAGGCTTCCTGAAAAGCGCGTAAAATGGATCAACTTCCAGATGCCGACCAAGGAGGCCCAGGTGAAGGGCATGGTTGCCATAGGCCACGCGGAGGTCGCCGGCGCCGTGACGAAGGTGCCTCTCTTCTGGAGGGCCATTGCGAAGGCCGAGTGCAAGGAAGAGTTCTGGGACATCTGGGGCAAGGAGAACGAAGACACGATCAAGAATTTCTTCATCCTCCGCGTCCTGCTCATCGGCTTTACCTCTGAGGAGCAGATGGCGTATGACGAAAAGGTCGTCACCGACATTATGAAAGAGTTGGGCGGCATATCGAGACCGACGAAGCCGACGGACGAGTCCTGGCTCAAGAACGCGGACTCGGCGGGCATGTGGCTCATGTGCGGCTCCTACATATCGGTCGATTACATCATCGAGTCCATGTCCCAGGCAACTGTCCACGGCGAATTTTATGCGGACGTGAAGAAGAAGTACACGCCGCCCCTGATGCCGGACTACGGCGATCCCGGGTGGTTCCAGAGCTTCGAGTTGGGTCATCAGGGCTATTCCGAGTTCCTCATTTACTGGGATCACGACGAGGATACCACTGGTGTCGACCACTTCTACCTCGAAACGTCGAAGATGAACATCAAGAACCGGTTCTACACGTCGCTCCTCGGACCTCACCAGCCCATGTATCTCACCGGGCCGAAGTACGGACCGAACTACCACATATTCATGCTCAAGGTGAAGGACGAGTTCGACCCCCTGTGGGTATGCCACCCGCCTGTACCGCTCGCGCATGACGAATTTGTGGAAAGGGCACCGTGGATGCACGAACTGAAGGATTGGGAGAGCCCGAAAGAGCTTCCCATGCCGAAGTGGTAAGATCGTGAGAAAGGGGCGCCTTTAGGACGCCTCCCGAAAGAAAGGACAGAAGAGGCGGGCCGGTCCCCTGGGGATCGGCCCGTTTTTTTCTAAAACCCATGAGGCCGGTTCCGTGATCGTGGAACCCGGCTTATACCAATTGGTATTACGGTCTCCCCTTGAACGTGAATTGGGTGCTATTTCCCCAGAAGCCCCTTGAGCGAATCCATGGCGTGCCCGAAGTCCGACCACTGGCCGCGTTTCATGGCGTCCTCCGCCTGCTGGAAGGCCCTCCTCACCTGCGCCAGGGCTTCCTCCGATATGCGCCGCGCCGGAGGGACGGCCGCGGGGGCCGCGGTGGTCGAGGTAGGTCTGAGTCCGCTGAAGACCGCGCGGAGGGCATCGTCGAGGGTAGGCTGCATGACGACGCGTCCCCCGTAGGCGGCGATCACGCGGATAAGCTGGGGGATATTGACCTCTTCCGCAATAAGGTAGACAGGCTCCACGTAGAGGAAGGAGTTCTCGATGGGGATGACGAGCAGGTTACCCCGGATCACCCTCGAGCCCCTCTGGTCCCATAACGAAAGCTGCTGGGAGATGGTTGGCTCCTGGTCGATCATCGCCTCGATCTGGGTGGGGCCGTAAATGAGGCGGTCCTTTGGCAGCCGGTACACGAGAAGTCTTCCGTAATCCGGGCGGTCGCAGACGGCGGCCATCCAGGCGACCATGTTCTCCTTCTTGAAGGGCGTCATGGGGAGCATGAGCAAGAACTGCAACTTTTCCTGCCCAGGCAACCGGATAAGCGCGTAATAGGGCTCCATGCCTGTCTGATTGGCCGCGCGCTTCTGGGCGGGCAAGGCCCATAGATCCTCCCTGTTGTAAAAAACCCTCGGGTCCGTCATATGGTACGTCATGAGCCTGTCCGTCTGGATGCGGAATATGTCCTCGGGATACCTGATGTGGGCGGCGAGATCCGCCGGCAGCTCGGACATCGGCCTGAAGGCGCCGGGGAAGGTCCGCCGGTAGGCGGCCACGACAGGGTCGTCGGGGTCGCTCACGTAAAAGGAAACCGAGCCGTTGTACACGTCGACGACGGCCTTGACCGAGTTCCGGATGTAGTTGAGACTGCTGCTGTACGGGTCGGAATAGGGGTAGCGGGAAGACGTCGTATAGCAGTCCTGTATCCAGAAGAGCCTCCCCGCGCTCACCACCAGGTACGGATCAGGATCGAGGGAGAGAAAAGGGGCGATGCGGCCGACCCGCTCCCTTACCGTGCGGTAGAGCTGTATCCTGCTCTCCGGCTTGATGTAGTGTGAAACGAGGATGTTAGAGTCAAACAGGTTCCAGGTGAAGAGCAGCCTCCTCCAGAAACCGCCGAGGGGGATGCCCCCCGTGCCGTTGTACCTCGTATAGACATTGTCATCCCCCTTGGGATAATCGAATTCCTCGACGCCCGTCCTCACGATGGCATAGCCGGGCATGTTCTCGCCGTAGTAGATGGCCGGTTGGGTGATCGAGAGGAGGGTGGATTCGGGCGGAAGGTTCTTGACCACCATGCGGGGAAGGCCCCCCTCGGTGATCTCCGAGACGTAGCTCATGGCGAGCCCGTAGCCGTGGGTGAATTCTAGGTACTGGTTGACCCACGTCCGCGCCTGCTGCTGGACCTGCTCGCCCAACTCGCGGGCGGACAGCATTACCTGCCGGTATCCCTCTTCGCCGGGAAAGAGGTACCGGTCGATGTCCACCTGGTAGAAGCGGTAGTAGAGCCTCATCTCCTGGGTCTGTTTGAAGACCTGGAGTAGCGGCCTCCAGTCCCAGAGTCGGACATTCCTGAGCGTGTCCTCGTTCCGGGAAATCGCGGCTAACGTAAGGTCGTTTGCCGCGGGGAACGGCCGTTCCTCCACACGGTCAAGCTGGTATGCCTGCCGGGTGAGGGCGATATTGTGCTCAAGGAAGGGCTTTTCGAGGGACAATTCGTTGGGCTGCACAATGTACGATTGGACCACGGCCGGGACGATCCCGAGGACGACGAGCATGAGAAGAAGATAGACCGCCACCCCCCCGAGGACGACGACTAATCTCATGCGTCTAACGTTCGCAAGGACGACCGCCGCGAGAAGGGCCGTTGCCCCAATCATGATCCAGAGGCCGACGCGGACCACGTGATAGTCCGTATAGCCCGCGCCGTACACCGCCCCGCGCTTCTCATAGAGGAGCGCGAAGATGTCGAGGTAGTAGCCCGCGCCCCACGCGATGAGGAAAAGGACGAACAGGATCGAGAGGTGCGTGAAGACCCGCCTGTTCCTGAAAAAGGCGGACGTCAACAGGACCTGCCGGCTCCACACGTAACCGAGAAACGTGGCGGGCAGGGCGAGGAAGGTGAGGGCGGCCAGGCTGTTCTGGATCACCTGGTACATGGGGAGACGGAACATGTAGAAGCCGATATCGAGGCCGAAGAGTGGGTCCGTCCTGCCGAAGGATGCGCCCCAGACGAACCTGATAAAGGTGTCCCAGGCCGAGGAGAAGACAAGGCCGAAGATGATCGCCGGCACCAGGGAAACAAAGAGGGTGAGCATGCCGGCTCCGCGCGGACCGGCGTGGAACTCGTAGACATCGGCCAGATCCGGGTCCTGCGCGGGCATGAAGCCCCTTCGCCGGCCGGAGGCGATCCTGAGGTTGACCCAAAGGTAGATAAATACGGGCAGCGCCATGACCGCGAAGAGAAGGAGCCCGATCCAGAACGTGCGCAGGAAGATGCCGGTATAGCCGACTTCCTGCATCCAGAGCCACTCTACGAGCCAGCCGGAGGCCTTTGAGACGAGGCCCACGAGGACGAGAAAGAGGAACAGGGCCACGAGTACCTTCACACCCCACGGCCGCGGCGGATTTGCGGCTGCCCTGCCTGCTCCACTTTCAGTCTCTTTATAGACGAGTGCCATCTGTAGCCTCCCTGTCTTTTACCTTATTATCCAGGCGGGCTATCCGGCCCTGCCCGGATGTTGCTTTCTTGTCCCGGCTCGCAATCATGGCGCCTTATCGCCCGCCGGCGCACGGCACCTTATGGCGAACACGGCATCACGACAGCAAACCAGCGGAGGCGGTCCGGAGCGGATCGGTAGGTCTCCCCCTGGTTGCCAATCAGTATTACAATACTCTCTTGAAAAGGGTTTTACAAGAAAAGGCGCACAGAAAAGGCGGAAGCGTTTTGCCTTCTTTCCCTTACCCGAACCTGCCGGTAATATACTCCTCGGTCTTCTCGTGCCGGGGTGACGTGAAGACCTCGTCGGTCATTCCGAATTCGAGCAACTCGCCGAGGAGCATGAAGCCCGTGTAATCGGACACCCTGGCCGCCTGCTGCATGTTGTGGGTGACGATGAGGATCGTGTAGTCCTTTTTCAGTTCGATCATCAGCTCCTCGACGCGCATGGTGGCAATCGGGTCGAGGGCGGAACAGGGCTCGTCGAGAAGGATGATCTCGGGCTCTATGGTGAGGAGCCGGGCTATGCAGAGACGCTGCTTGGTTTCCTCCGACAAGAGGAGGGCTGACTGCCTCAACCCGTCCTTCAGGTCATCCCAAAGACTGACCGCCCTGAGACATCGCTCCACGATCTCATGGTATCGTTTCTTTCTCATCCCGTGGACCTTCAGCCCGTAAACCATGTTCTCCCACACCGAGAAGGGGAAGGGGTTGGGTCGTTGGAAGACCATCCCGACCCGCCGCCTCAGGTCGATGATATCGAGTCCTTCGATCGGCGCGTCCTGGATCAGGATGCGGCCGTCTATCCTGATCCCGTCCACCAGGTCGTTCATTCTGTTGAAGCAGCGCAGGAGGGTCGATTTTCCGCATCCGGAAGGGCCTATGAGGGACGTGATCGAGTTCTTGTAAACCTGAAAATCGACGTGTTTGAGCGCCTGGAAGGGACCGTAATGGAGATTGAGTCCTTTCGTGCTCAGTGCTGTCGGTGCATCGGCAGGGCCGTTCTCGCTCATCCGAATTTCCCCAGGACATAATCCTCGGTCAACTTGTGCTCCGGGTTGGTGAAGACCCGCACCGTCGGGCCGAACTCGACGAGCTTTCCCATATAGAAAAAGGCGACGAAGTCCGATGCCCTCGCGATCTGCTTCGTGTTGTTGGACACGAGGACGATCGTGTGATCCCTCTTCAACTCCGAGAGGGCCTCCTCGATCTTCGCCGTCGATATGGGGTCGAGACCCGAACAGGGCTCGTCGAGGAGGATTATCTCGGGCTTCAGCGCGAGGGTGCGGGCAAGACAGAGCCTCTGCTGCTGGCCGCCCGAGAGCTTCAGCGCCGATTCCGACAGCCTGTATTTCACCTCGTCCCAGAGGAACGCCTTTTTGAGGCTTTCTTCAACGATGGCGGCAAGCTCGGAGCTTCGTCTCACCCCCTTCAGCTTCGATCCGAAGGCGACGTTTTCAAAGATGGAGCGGGGCAGGGGGATAGGGGTGGCGAAGACCGTTCCCACCTTCTTTCTGAGGGCCACATGGTCGGTTTTCTCTGAAAGGGCGCCGTAACCATCGATATCGACACGCCCTTCGAAGTGCCCGTCGTCCTCGAAGTTGATCATGCCGTTGATTACCGAGATAAAGGAGGATTTTCCACTCGCCGACGGCCCCATCAAACCCAGCACGTGGTTCGCGTAGACGTCGAGGTCGATGCCGGCCAGCACCTCCTTTTTTCCGAAGCGGACCTTGAGGCCCCTGACCTTTATCTTCGTCTGGTGCATCAGGAGTACCTCGCGATCATCCTGTGCATTAAGTAGTATGCAAGAATGTTGATGATGAGGATCGAGAAGACCAGAACTAGGGCCGTTGCATAGGCCTTTTCCAAGCTGATGCCCTCTCGTGCCAGGATGTAGAAGTGCACAGCCATGGTCCTGCCTGAATCCATTATGCTCGTGGGCAGTCTGAGTGAGCTGCCCATGGTGAAGATGACGGCTGCCGTCTCGCTCACCGCCCTGCCTATGCTCAGCATGATGCCCGTGAGGATGCCGGGGGCCGCCGACGGGATGATGACGCGCGTCACGGTCTCCCACTTGGTCGCGCCCAAAGAGAAGCTCACCATCCTGAGGTTCTTCGGCACGGCCTTGATAGCCTCCTCGCTCGTCCTGATGATCGTGGGGAGGACCATTATGGCGACGGTAAGGGTGCCGGAGAGGAGGGACCAGCCCATCCTCAGCTTTATGACAAAGAAGATGAACCCGAAGAGACCGTAAATAATGGACGGTATGCCGGCGAGCGATTCGACGCCGAAGCGGATGATCCGTGTAAGGTTCGATTCCTTCGTATATTCGGTGAGATAAATGGCCGTGCCGATCCCTAGGGGTGTGGCAAAGGCGATGGAGAGAATGCCGAGGAACGCCGTGCCGACGATGGAGGGAAAGATGCCGCCGAGCCTGCCCATGTCCTCGGGATAGGAGAAGATGAATTCCGGGGTCACATAGGGGAAGCCCTTGACGAATATGATGAGGATGATCGCCACCAGGATCGCCACGGTGAAAAGGGCCTGAAAACTGATTCCGGCGCGCATCAGCTTGTCAATATAGCGGGGATTGATCCTCATCTGCCGACCCTTCTCTTTACCCAGAAATTGGCGATCAGGTTGAGACTCATGATGATGATAAGGAGGACCACACCCGTGGAAAAGAGGGCGCTCCGGTGGTCGCCTGTAGCGTAGGCCAGTTCGAGGGCGATATTGCTCGTCAAGGTCCTCAAGGGGTCTAGAAGGCTTGTCGGGATCTTGAGGGCATTGCCCGCAACCATGATTACGGCCATGGTTTCGCCGATGGCCCGCCCCATGCCCAGTATGAAGCTCGCGAGGATGCCCGATCGTGCCGCGGGCAAAACAACCTTGTAGACCGTCTGCCATTTTGTCGCGCCCATGGCGAAGGACCCCTCGCGAAAGGCCGGGGGCACGGTCATGAGGGAGTCGAAGGAGATGCTCGTGATCGTGGGCAGGATCATGATCCCGAGGACGAGGGACGTGGAAAGGATCGAGAAACCCGAGCCGCCCAGATGCTCCCTGATAAGGGGTACGATGTAGACCACGCCGAGGAACCCATAGACGACGGACGGGATCCCGGCGAGGAGCTCAAGGGAGGGCTTCAGGAATATTTTCGTCTTTTTTCCCGCGTATTCAGAGAGGTACGTGGCGCATCCGAGGGCGAGGGGGGCCCCCACGACGAGGGCGCCGAAGGTGACCATGAAAGAGGAAATGATCATGGGGAATATGCCGAAGAAGCCTTTCGTCGGCGCCCATCTGGTCCCCAGCGTGATGTTCCTCACTCCCACCTTGCAAAAGAGGGGCACGCCCTCGCTCAGGATAAAGATGAAGATCGTGAAGAGAAAGAGGAGCGAAGAGAGGGCGAAGAGGACGAGCACGAGCCTGATGAGGTTATCTTTGCCGATGAGCCTTTTATTCATTGACGGGAATCAGACCCTCTTTCTTCAACATCTGCTGCCCGTCCTTCGACAGCACGTAGGCGATGAAGGCATGGGCCGCATCACTGGGCTCTCCCATCGTGAGATAGAGAAAGGGTCTCACTATGCCGTACGTACCGGCCTCTATGTTCCCGGCCGTCGGCGCGACGCCCGACACTGACAGGGCCTTCACCTTTGCATCCACGACCCCCAGTGACAGGTAGCCGATCGCGTAGGGATCGGTCGCGACCACCTCCTTGACGGAGCCGTTCGAATCCTGTACCATCGTGCTGTCATTGATCGCGGTCTTACCCATGACCAGTTCCTCAAAGGCTCCTCTTGTGCCCGAGCCCTCTTCCCTCGTCACGGTGTCGATATTTCTGTCTATCCAGCCGAGCTGTCTCCAGTTCCTGAGCTTCCCGCTGTAGATGGCCCTTACCTGTTCCAGGGTTATATCCTTTATGGGATTTTTGGGGTGGACGACGAGCGCTATGCCGTCGCGGCAGATGACGATCTCCTTGAGGACCAATTCGTCCCCCTTCAATTCCCGTGACGACATGCCTATATCGACCGTCCTGTTCATGCACGCCTGGATGCCGGCCGAGGAGCCTCCGCCCTGCACGTCGACGGCGATCCGGGGCCACTCGATTTGGAACTGTTGCGCGAGCTTTTCGCTGAAAGGCATAACCGAGGTGGAACCTGCGATCGTGACCTCGGACTGCCTCTTGGCGGAACCTGGGCCCCGGTCGCTGCATGCGAATAGAAAGGGCATGAGTGAGAGGAGCAGGAGGCCGGGGATCGACATCTTCACACTAGTTTTTTTCAGTATGCTTGAGGTGTCGGATTATCTTGCCTTCCACGAGGAATATGACCAACTCGGCCGTATTGACCGCGTGGTCGGCCATCCGTTCGAGATATCTGGAGATGAAGAGCAGCCTGGTGGCCCTCGCTATGTTCCTGAGGTCCTCCGACATATACGTCAGGAGTTCCCTGAATATCTGATCGGCAAGGTGGTCCAGGCTTTCATCCTCGCTCGCGACCCTCAACGCCATCTCTATGTCTTCCTTCACGAAGGCTTCGAGTGATTCCCTGAGCATCTTCTGGGCCATCTCAGCCACCTTGGGCAGATCGATATAGGGCTTCAACCGGGGTTCCAGGTTAAGCTCCAGCACCCTCTCGCATATGTTGACCGCCATATCCCCCATCCGCTCCAGGTCGTAGTTGATCTTTATCGCCGTCGTGATGAACCGGAGGTCCTTTGCCGCGGGCTGTCTCAGGGCGAGGAGCTTGAGGCAGAACTCATCTATCTCGACCTCCTTCGCATCGATCAGGTCGTCATCCTCGATAACGGCCCTTGCGAGATCGGAGTCCCTGTTCTGCAAGGCCTCGATCGAGCTGCGCACGGCTTTTTGCACAAGCGACCCCTCGTAGAGGATCTTTTCCTTCAGCTCCCTCAGTTCCTCATCGAAGAGCTTGTAAATATGTCCGTCGATCATGCACGACCTCCTTGTTCGGCGAGGTACAATTATATGACGTTTCCCGGGCCGATTGCAAGCCGCCCGTCAGCCATGCGCCCGAGCGCCTGTCCTTCTCTTCTCCGTGTTTCCTTTTGTTCGGTGGTGGGCGGCGGATGTTCGGTCGGGGTTCGGTCAGCCAATAGTGTGTTCGGATAGGAATACCCTCTTGTTGACATTTGGTATCTCAAAGGTATAATTAATATACATGGAATTTGACTTCGATCCGAAGAAGAGCGGGGCGAACAAGGCCAAACACGGCATTGACTTTATCGAAGCGCAGGCCCTCTGGAATGACCCCGATGTGATAGAAATACCGGTCAGAACAAGCGATGAACCGAGATTCATTGTGATCGGCAGGATTTTCGAAAAACATTGGTCGGGTGTCATCACATACCGGAGCGACAGGATCAGAATAATCTCGGTGCGTCGGTCAAGAAAAGAGGAGGTCGATCTTTATGAGGGCTAACGACTTTGACAAGAAATTCGATGAAGGGCAGGAGATAACAAAATACCTCGATGTGTCTCAAGCAAGAAGGCCCGGACAGGAGCAGAGACGGGTGAATGTAGATTTCCCCGTCTGGATGATCCGGCTGCTTGATAAGGAGGCAAAACGTTTGGGCGTACCCCGACAGGCTATTATCAAGGTATGGATAGGTGAGCGTCTTGAAAAGGCAGGTTAAAAAGTATCGCTGCGTATGTCCGATGGGGTTCGGTCGGGGCTCAGTCGGGGATCGGTCGGGGTTCGGTCGGCCAACGGCATGCGCGGAAATGTTCATGAAGTCGATTGATCTGCCGGGTTGGGTGTGTAATAATAGGAATCAAAAGAAAGGGGAAATTATGACCCAAACACTTACAGCGATCATTCAACGGGAAGGAAACGGATACGTCTCCTTGTGCCCCGAACTTGATATCGCCAGTCAAGGCAATACGGTTGAGCAAGCACGTGAGAATCTCAGAGAAGCACTAGAATTATTCTTCGAGACGGCATCACGTGAGGAAATCAAGGAAAGGCTTCATGGCGACGTTTTTGTCACGCAGGTCGAGGTTGCCGTTGGGTAAGCTTCGCGTCCTTTCGGGCCGGGATATATGCGCCGTTTTGGCGAAACACGGTTTTGCGGAGGTGCGCAGAAGAGGAAGTCACATTGTAATGCAGAAGCGCCTATCTGATGCCACAGGAACCTTTCCCAGTTCACTGTGACTATCTCGGTGCAGCGCGGTAAGTGCATTGCAGAAAAAGGGCTTTTCATTGATGAGGAGGGAAAGTTATAGTGCAATGGCCGTCCCCCGATCCGGCCATGGAAGGAGAAGCCGGAAAACATTAATGCACACCGGGACAACGCGCCCATGGCCGTCCACCCGAGCGCACGCCCTAATCAGCCTCCAATTCGCTGATACTCCCCGGCAGTAAAAAGGCAATGGTGCGGGGGGCGACATCTCGTAATGTTATTCCTGGAGTGATAAATTTTGCTCGACCGGATCGATGACGAGTGTTACAATTGGCAATGCTTGAGGAAACGGACGTGTGAGGCGCCCGGAGAAAGGCAAGGGAGAAGTTGTTTTCTAACGCAACGAATGAAACAACGTCTCTACCTCCCACCCGAAAAAAATGATGTTGGGTTTGAAGACAATATGACAAACCGGAGGGGATCATGGCGGAGAATGATAGGTCTTTCCCGAAGATTGCAGAATCAAATTGGTGGAAGCTTCGGAACCTTTTCAAACAGAAGGTGCCATCTGCCGTCACTACGACTTACCTATCATCCGCTCTCTCAATGACTGAGGCTTCCG
>JBEKJU010000029.1:0-23471 GCA_050011095.1 Syntrophorhabdales bacterium | reverse complement strand
CCTTTCCGCAACGAAGCGGGCGGACAAAAAGACGAGCCAGATGGCCCATTTATTTTCTGACGAGCCCTAAGTCAAGGATATTCATCAAACGGGCAGTAAACCTTTCCGCGGATGCGACGAGAATGCCGAAAACCCTGGAATTTCCAGAGAAGCCATAGTATACTGCGTTCACAAGATCCGGAATACCCGCCCCCGGATTGGCACACCCAGGGGTGTCGTGATGGGCGAATCATCTTCCAATCCCGCCGGGGCCACCGTACTCTTCCATAACAGGCCGTTTGTCTGTTACTGGCTCGCGCGGGTATCGACAGCCGTCGCGTACCAGATGCTCTCCGTTGCGGTTGGGTGGCAGATTTATGCCCTTACCGGCAGGGTGCTCTATCTCGGCCTTGTCGGCCTCGTCCAATTCGTGCCCACCTTCTTCTTAACCCTCATAGTGGGCCAGGTGGCCGACCGGTTCGACCGCCGGGCGATCGTCCGGCTGTGTCAATTCATGGAAGGGGCAGGGGCCCTGGCGCTGGCGGCAGGCAGCCGCGCAGGCCGACTCGACGAGCGGGCTATCTTCGCCATCGTGTTCATCGTGGGCGTGGCCCGCGCCTTCGAGAACCCCACCACACAGGCCCTGCTGCCAAATCTCGTGAGCGGCCGGATGTTCCCGCGGGCCGTCGCCTGGGCAACCTCGTCGACCCAGACCGCTTTCATCATCGGTCCCGCCCTGGGCGGCATCATTTATGCCGCGGGCCCGGCGCACGCCTACCTGACGATCGGCGCACTCTTTTTATGTGCCGGCCTCCTCGTCTCCCTCATCCGGATAGAGCGGACGGCGCAGAGACGGGATACCGTCGGGGTGGGGTCGCTATTCGCAGGGATCGCCTTTATACGGCGCAAGCCCGCGGTCCTTGGCGCCATCTCCCTCGATCTTGTCGCGGTGCTCCTCGGCGGGGCCACGGCCCTGTTGCCGGTCTACGCGAGGGAGATCCTCCTTGTGGGCCCGCAGGGATTGGGGCTCCTCAGATCGGCGCCTTCCGCCGGCGCCCTGCTCATGTCCCTGTTCCTGGCGCGCCATCCACTCCGTCACCGGGTGGGTCGGACCATGTTCTTCGCGGTGATTGTTTTCGGGGCTGCCACCGTGGCGTTCGGCGTATCGACGTCATTCCCCCTCTCCCTCGGCGCCCTGGCCGTGCTGGGAGCCGCCGACGTCATCAGCGTCGTGATAAGGCAATCGTTGGTCCAGATAGAAACGCCGGATGTCATGCGCGGGAGGGTAAGCGCCATCAACTCGATGTTCATCGGCACATCGAACCAGCTTGGGGAATTCGAGTCGGGTCTGACGGCGGCCTGGTTCGGCGTGGTACCTGCCGTGATGATCGGCGGCATCGGCACGATCATCACGGCCCTGGTCTGGATGCGGCTTTTTCCCGATCTTCGTGGCGTGGATGGCCTGGGGACGGGATAGGCCGGACCATGTTCTTCGCGGAGATAAGGGCTCGGGTAAATGTTTGGAGGACGTATGTCTGACGATAGGCTTGGGAAAAACAAAGAAGGTCTGCTACACGGTACGACCGGGGGCAGTGTGACGGGGATTGCATTGGAGGCTGTCGCCTCCGGGCGACGGCAGACGGTCTATTTCATCCTGACGTCGGTCGCGGCCTGCCACCTGCTGAATGACATGATGGCGTCGCTGCTGCCGTCAATGTATCCTATGTTCAAGAGCCTGCTTCATCTGAGCTTCGGGCAGATAGGGCTCATGGCCCTGACTTATCAGTTGACGGCCTCCCTGCTGCAGCCGGTCGTAGGCCTTTATACGGACCGTCATCCCAAGCCCTTTTCGCTGCCCCTGGGACTTGGCTCGACCCTCATCGGCCTTCTGTTGCTTTCCGTCGCATCTACTTTTCACGCCGTTGTCTTCGCGGCGGCCCTGGTGGGGGTCGGCTCTTCCGTGTTTCATCCGGAATCGTCCAGGGTGGCCCGAATGGCCTCCGGCGGCCGATACGGGCTGGCCCAGTCGCTCTTCCAGGTCGGCGGAAATGTCGGCCAGGCCGGTGGGCCGCTGCTGGTTGCGTTTGTCGTTTTATCGAGGGGACAACCCAGCATCGCCTGGTTCTCTCTTATCGCCCTTTTGACGATCATCCTTCTCATTCCGGTAAGCTTCTGGTACAGGACTCACCTCACGCCCGGAACCAAGGCCGGCCCGGTCCATTCCGCAGAGTCACCCGTATCACCGAGGAAAGTCTGGGTGTCGATCGGGATTCTGGTGGCGCTGATCTTCTCCAAATACCTCTACCTGTCCAGCATCAACAACTACCTTATCTTTTACCTGATCAACAGGTTCCAGGTCTCGGTGCGCGACGCCCAGATTCATCTTTTCATCTTCCTGGCCTCCGTCGCCGTGGGAACCTTCGTTGGCGGGCCTGTCGGCGATCGCATCGGTCGCAAGTATGTCATTTGGGTTTCGATCCTCGGCGTCTTGCCCTTCACGCTGCTTTTGCCCCACGCCAATCTGTTCTGGACCACCATCCTCACCGTCGTCATCGGCCTGGTGCTGGCATCGGCCTTCTCGGCGATTATAGTCTATGCCCAGGAGTTGCTGCCGGGAAAGGTTGGCATGATCTCCGGTCTCTTCTTCGGACTGGCCTTTGGGATCGCCGGTCTTGGGGCCGCCCTGTTCGGCCGGCTTGCCGACCTGACCAGCATAGACTTCGTCTATAAGGTTTGCGCATATCTGCCGGCCATCGGTCTTTTAACCGCCTTTCTGCCGAACCTGCGTGAAGGGGGGAGCCAAAATCGCGGACGGGGGAGGGTCAGCCCTTCATGATGCTGTCGTAAAGGGAAAGGTTCTCCTTTATCAGGTCCGGGATCGGCAGGCTGTAGGGACAGCGTTTCAGACACTCCCCGCACTCGGAGCAATTCCGCGCCTTCTCTATACCTTCTGTCATCCAGGGCAGCTCGCGCATCTGGGAGCCGAACCTCTTGATCGTGGTTTTCAGCCCCATAATTAACTGTATCGATATCCCCTCGGTGCAGGGCTGACAGTAATCGCACCTTCTGCAGAACTTCTGGTCGAACTCCTTCCGTATGGCCTCTATACGCTCCTTGTCCTGCTCTGTAAGGAGGCCCCCTTCGGAGAAGATCCTCCAGTTCTCGCGGGCCTTTTCAAGGGTCTCCGAGCCGGGGATCGGCACGATGCCTTCGGCCGAGAGGACGTACCTGAGCGCGGGGCCCGCCTCTTCCACAACCCCGCCGGAAAAAGTCTTCATGGCGAGGATACCGATGTCTTTGGCCCTCGCCAGGGGGAATACCTTCGTGGCGGCTTCGGGCTCCAGAAAACCATAGCAGGCCATGATGACCGAGACGAGGCCGTCCCCAACGGCCCGCACGAGCACATCGAGATTGTGACTCGTGAGTCCTATGTGGTCGATCAGCCCCTCATCCCGGGCGCGCAAGAGCCCCTCGTACGCCCCTCCGGGGGCCATGACCCTTTCGTACTCTTCGATATTGGAAACCATGTGAACGTGATAGATATCGATCTTCTTCGCCTTCAACTGTCTCAGACTTTCGTGTACCTCGTCGTAGATCCGGGCCGTCTTCTCCTGCGATTTCGTCGAGAGCACAACGGGCCTGTCGAGGCCCTCCAGGGCCAGCCCTATCCTGTGCTCACTATTCGTGTAGGCGCGGGCGCTATCCAGAAGGTCCACACCCATGCCGACGACCGCCCGGATCACGGAAACCGCCTCGATTTCGCCTACCCGTTGAATGGGGATGCCGCCCCAGCCCATCCTCGTGACTATCAATCCTGTCCTGCCGAGCCTTATCTTCTCCATGCCACCACCCCTGCCTGGCCCCGATCGCAGTAACACCACCTCTTATATAGTACCGTCTGACCGGCGACATGTAAAGGCCCGACCTGCCGAGGCAACGATTCGCTGAACCGTATACGAACGCGTTTATAGCCCTTGGTAGTAGCCCGTGAGCCGGGTTGACGCCCATCCAGTCCGTTCTTTCGCGAGGCGCGGGTTTGACATGGCAAAAGACGCGGTATAGACTAGTCGGGAAGAGCGGGCGATGCGGTGTCCGCTGTCTTGATGGAGGTGACGCAGGTAACGCTGTGAAGAGAATACTCATCGAATGGTTCCACTATGACAAGAAAGAGCGTTCCCGCGGGCCTTCAGCAGAGGTCGTACAGGTGATCTCGCATGCCGTTGAGACCATGCGCCCTTTCCTGAGAAGCATGCAGATACAGCTCGATTTCAAAGAAATAAGGCTGACGGCGGACGAAATGGAGTTGTCCGGCACGATCAGGATCAACCGCAAGAAAATGGAGGAGCGCAAGGACGAAACCCTATCCGGGGAGACGTTGATCGACGCTGTCCTGAAAGAGACCGCACGTTTTACCGGCAGCGGCTGTGCAGGCAATCCGGAAGACCTGTTTCGCTAAGGCCCGCTTAAGTGAGGCGCCCGCCTCTTCCGCCCGATCCCCTGTTCTTTTCTTCTAGAGAACTGTTAACCTCGACGATAGGCGGGCTCGGCCTCATCCCCGACGCCCCCTTGCCCCTTGCGGATATATCAGTTATACTCACTGTATTCCTAACTTAGGAGGTTCACTATGTTCGGACTCGGAATGCCGGAACTCGTCGTGATTCTCGTGATTGCATTGATCGTCTTCGGTGGAGGGAAGCTCCCCGAAGTAATGGGATCGTTGGGTAAGGGTATACGAGAGTTCAAGAAATCGATGGAGGCCCCTTCCACCCCTCCAGCCGGCACGTCAAAAAAAGTGGAGCCTGAGAAGACCGACTCATGATGGTGAACTCCAGTGGTGCCCTCTTCGCCGTTCCGCCCGTGGGGATGCTACCACGTTCAATGGAGGAGAATGAGACTGGGTCTTCACAATCCCTGTCCCGCGGGCGGCTCTGATGCGCAGGCGTTGGCGTCGGCAGAAAGCTCTTTTGAGGCGGGTGGCTCCACGGACCGGGGCACTCACGAAGTGGGTCGCGTGGAGGGGGCGCTGAGCCCATCGGTCAAAAACTCTGTTGAGGGGGAAGGCTCCGGCAGCTTCGCTGACGGAGGGGGCGCTGAGCCCATCGGTCAAAAACTCTGTTGAGGGGGAAGGCTCCGGCAGCTTCGCTGACGGAGGGGGCGCTGAGCCCCAACAATTGCAAGCGACTCGGTATGAGCAGGTGCCGGCAGGCGCGGCCTCATCTCCCCGGACGACCAGGATGACGCAACTGTGAGGAATTTCATCAAACAGTGGCTCCCCATCGTTCTATGGTTTTGCTTCATCTTCTGGATGTCGACGGGATCATTCTCCTCCGGGAATACCTTCCCGGCGGTGAAAGCGATTCTTCAGTTCCTGCTTCCAAACCTTTCAGCGCGAGAAGTGATATTGATACATGCAATGGTGAGAAAAGCCGCTCACCTCTTTGAGTACTTCGTTCTCGGCTTCTTGCTGTTCCGGGCCTTTCATGTGCCCGGCGCCGGGTGGAAATGGCGATGGTGCTTGTTTGCAGTAATTGGAGTGGTACTGTGGGCGCTGGGCGATGAATTCCACCAATCATTTGTCGCAACGCGGACGTCTTCGATCACGGACGTTGGAATAGACACAGCAGGAGGTATACTCTCGCAAATTGTAAGCGCAATATGGTACCGCGGTGTGTGATTGGGACACCCGCAAGCGGGTACGCGGCCGCCCCCTCCATGGGCGAAGCGGGTCGGCGCGCCGAAGGCGTGGGTTGATGCCGAAGATAAGCAACCGGTATCAGGTGTTGTCTTCATGATACACCCGCCACTTTTTCAGCGCCCAAGACCGAGGAGAAACCGGGCTGCCAGGCCTACCATATAGGTGAGGGCGCATGTTCCCATGATGACAAAGAGATTATGTGCGATATTCGTCGATATGCTCCTGCCGGACAGTACCGCCATAATGAGCCCGGCTATCGATATGCTGACAATGGCGAGGGCAAAGGCGACGATCGCCGGTATCAATGGATTCGAGCCCCATACGGACCCGACGAAGAAAGGTGCCAGGACCGGCAAGGCCCCGATGGCAAAGAACGTGGCGGTGGTCTTGAGGGATTCTTTCGGATGAGGAACGTGGGCGCCGGTTGTGATTGTCTTGACCAGACTCGATAAGACGACTGCATCGCTCCCTACGATGTCCATTATGAGCCTTATGGTTTCGTTGTTGACCCGTCTCTCCGCGAGGTCATTTTCAAGCTCCCTCCGCAGCACGGCAGGGCTCACCTCCGTCTTTATATTGAGTTCTTTGTTCCTCCCCTCATCAAGGTCACGGTGACCTTTCGACGCGATGTAGGAGATCGACATTTCCGCGATCATGCCGCCGAGCATCGCGATGAGTCCTGTCAGTCCTATGACGAGGGTCCTTGCACGGGCCGCGACAAGACCGATGACCAGTCCCAGCGTCTCTATGATGCCTGCCGTCATTCCAGGTATCGCTTCCCTGATCTTCGCTATATAGAGTTTCCTGTCTGCAATCTGTTCCATCATGTGCCATTCATGACCTATTTCCTGCTTTATCACGTTGATGATGATCGATTTGGCCTTTTCGTCATCCTTATAGATTTCCAGCAATCCCGCATAGTCGAGGATCGCTTTTTTTTCACTATGTTCGAGGTAATGGATGAATATAGTGAGCGGGAGGAGAAGCGAAAGAAGTTTTGCCAGGGCTATTCTGAATTTAATTGAAAGCGAGACCTGGAATGAGACAGCATGCACGTCGTTTGCAAGCTTGTTCCACACGTTCGCATGCCAACGCTCCATTTTTCCTATCGTAACGATAGATTTTTTCCGCTCGTCATCGTCGTCGTACCTCGCCGCCAGAAAACCGTACAGGCTTTCGGCGATGATTTCCGACGACCAGAGCGTCCTGAGCAGGCTCGGGGTTTCCTTGGTGCCCATGCTACACCTCTTGGAGCCAGGGCCAGAACCTATGGACGGAGACTGAACAGACGGTGCATATTTTTGAAATCCCTGTCGCACGACATATCTTGAGCGGCTGCTTCTCGGGGAGTCTCAGTCAGGAACATGTCGTGGTAACAGGCCTTTTTGCTCATATCCGACAATTTCGGGAACCACGGGTCTTCACGGTCTCTGAAAAAAAGACCCGAAGATTACTCCACCGGCCCCTCGACTTCTTTCGGTTTTCTCCTCCTTCTCCCGGGTGCTTGTTCGGAAGACAGCATCTTCTTCACGATATTGTCATAGACGTTGCCCTGAGCTTTTCTTTTGCCAGGCAGTATATTCTTGATTTGTTCGTCCGTCATGCCATTGCTTTTCATGGACTTTCTCAACTTGCCGGCCCAGTAATTTATCGTGCGCTCCCCTGTTCCCAACATCTGCGCCAATTCACCGGCTTCTTTCGTATTCCAGTTTTCGACTAACATCTGAAGCTTGTCTTCGCTAACCTTCGCCTCACGTTTTGCCATAGTTACCTCTCAATGAGTTTTTAGTCTCTATTATATCAGCTACTAGACTTTGAATGCAACTCGGTTTCAAGCGGCTCCTCCACAATGTAACGGTAAACAAAGAATAACGCGAGAAAGTATATTCGTGATTGTTCGCCCGGTCATCAATAAATACCTGCCGCAAGTAGCACATCACGTCCTTGCGCGCCGATCGCCATTCGTAACCGCATGGTTCAAGAGAGCTTTTTTAGGCCCTGATTTCTACTGAACATTTTGGAAAACATGGCGAGGAACGTGGGCCCGATTCAGCAGTCGCACTGAATTACTCCTGATACGATCGCGTAGCGGACGAGCCCCGCGATGTCGTGGATGTTGAGTCGCTCCATCAGATTTGTCCTGTGCACTTCAACCGTGTTGATGCTCAGGCCCAGTTTTTGCGCGATTTCTTTTGTTGTACACCCCTCGGCGATCAATTGCAGGATCTCCCGCTGTCGACCGGTCAGCCGGTCATACGGAGAAACGGCGGGCTTCGCCGCGCACGCCCCGCGCAGCCGGGCTACATAGTCTGCGACCACGCTATTTGAGACCGCAGGGCTCAGGAAAGTTTCGCCTTTCCTTGCGGATCTCACCGCAAGCTCCAGTTCGCTCGTTGTAGCGTTCTTCAGCACGTAGCCCGCAGCCCCTACCTTGAGCGCCTGCAGGACGTATTCTTCGTTCACATGCATCGAAAGGAAAACGATCCTGACTTCCGGAAACTCCTTTTTCGCCCTGGCGGCCACCTCCAGGCCATTCAGCTTGGGCATGCTGATGTCGAGCAGGGCTATGTCGGGCTCCAGGCTGCTCATCAGGTTCAAGGCCTCATACCCGTCGCCGGCCTCCCCGACCACCTCGATATCGCCCGATTTCTCCAGCAACGCCCTGATGCCGGAGCGCACGAGCGCGTGGTCGTCAATTATCAAGACTCGTATCATTTTCCTCTGCATTAATCTCTCCTAACGGAAAATGTGCAACGATCCTCGTTCCGCTGCCCAGGCTCGAGACAACCCGGAGACTGCCGCCCGACAGGGCGACGCGTTGCTGCATGCCGAGCAGACCAAAGCTTTCACCGCGCGCCTGCCTGTCCTGTGCGGACTTCACGTCGAAACCCACCCCGTCATCGCAGACGGTCAGCTCCAGCTTATTTCCGCGCGTCTGCAACCCCACGGAAATATGGGAGGCCTTCGCGTGTCGCACCACATTGGTCACGGCCTCCTGGGTGACGCGAAAGCAGGCGCTCGCTATCCAGCTCGATATGCCCGGTTCCATGTCTTCATCTTCCACCTCGAACCGGATGGCAAGGCCGCTCTTGCGGCTCATCGAGATGACCAGCCAGCGCAGCGCGGCCACCAGCCCCAAATCGTCGAGCACGGCCGGCCGCAGATTCACGGAAAGGTCGCGGACCTGTTCCATGGCCGCGTCTATCACCTGGACACTCTCGTCGATACGCGTCGTCAGTTCCGACCGGGCCGAAAGGCCGCGTAAGGATTCAAGGCTCATCTTGACGACCGTTAGGGCCTGACCGATCTCGTCATGCAGCTCGTGCGCGATATAACGCCGCTCGATCTCCATCTTCTTGAGCAGGCCGCGGGAGAGGTTCTCCAGGTGGGCTTGGGCCTCCATCATGCCTATTTCCGCCGTTTTACGGTCGGTGATGTTCTCCACGGTACCTTCATACGTCTTGCTTCCAGTCTCGTTCTTCATGGTCCTGGCGCTTACCGATACCCAGATTTTATGCCCGTCCTTCGTGCAGGCCTCACCTTCAAAACCCTTTACCACCCCCTGCTCCTCCAGAAGTTCGCAGAAGCGGCGCCGGTCCTCGGGCTTGAGAAAGAGGTGGGACGCGGCCTCGGGGGCGTGCATCATCAGTTGTTCAGGGGAATCGAAACCGTACGTCTGGGCCTGCGCAGGGTTCACGTTCATATACTTACCGTCCGGGCCGACCCGGAATATTCCTTCAATGGAGTTTTCAAAAATATTCCGATATTCATTTTCGCTCATACGGAAGGCCTCTTCCGCTTCCAACTGCTTCAGGTGGCGTAAGCCAAGCTCTCCCAGAAACTCGGCGAGGCGGGAGAGATATTTCAGTACCGTCTCTATCCTGTCGCGCGGCATGATCGGCACTTTCAGCACCGCCTCCAGGTACCGGGCCTGATCGAATCCAAATTCCCGTGCCCTCCGCCTGAACCAGTCGAGGTCTGGCGGCTCGAAAAACACCTGACCCGCGAAGACATTCGCGATATGCTCTCCCCCGACCATAATCATCGCCGCCGCGTCCATCAGACCATTCTTGCACTTGTAGATAGCGTACTTCTTGTCCCGAAGCAGGCTGTTGGCCACATTCGTATCGCTTTCCACACAGAGGCGGCACGTACGGGGGTTCTTCCGGTGAAAATCCACGCAGATGTTCTCCCAGGCCGAGCGGGTCAGCGGGGTACCGTCGCGTCCGAAGACGTCGCACTTGACTCCGGTCGCTTCGTAAAAGTGACCGAAGAGTTTCGATACGCTTTGGAGATCCACGAGTTCGGAGAATTTGTATTTCATCGCCGCGATATTGCCAGATGCGAAGCATATTAATTGTAAACCACCATCGATAAAAAGTAAACTGCGTCACCAGGGGACCGCGGGGCCCGCCCAGGGTCCCTTTGGCAGCAGATGCGCTTTCTCGTGCACGAGGAGCTTTCCTATCCCTGTACGGCATAACCTCCATCCACCGGTATGCCCGCGCCGGTGACGAAATCGGAGGCAGGGCTTGCGAGAAACACGGCCGTCCCCGCCACGTCGATGGGGTCGCCCCACCGACCCGCGGGCGTGCGGGCCTTGACCGCCTCTTCAAAGCCGGGGACTTCCCTTCTTCCTTCAGCGGAAAGACCCGAGTCTATAAAACCGGGCAGTATGCAGTTTACCTGGATGTTGTCCCGAGCCCAGGCAACGGCCAGGCTGCGGCTCAGTTGCAGGATTCCTCCCTTGCTGGCCCCGTAAGAGGGAAGGAAGGCAATGCCGAAAATCGAGGTCATGGAACCGAGGGTGATGATCTTTCCGCCGCCCGCTTTTCTCATGTACGGGTAGGCAGCCTTCGACACGACGAACGTGTGGCGCAGGTTGATCTCGATATTCTCGTCCCACTCCGCGATGGTGAGGTCCGTTGGTGCCTTGTGGAAGCCGATTCCGGCGTTCGCCACGACGATGTTGACCCCTCCGAACGTATCGGCCGTCTGCTTCACCATTGCCTCGATCTCGGCGGGCTGCCGCATGTCGGCGATCACGCTCAGGGCCTCGACGCCGAAGTCTTTCTTGATTTCGGCCACGGCTGCGTCTGTCTTTGCCTTATTCCTCGCCGCGATCACGATGGTCGCGCCGACGCCCGCCAGTCCCCGCGCGATACCCTTGCCGATACCTCCGTTTCCACCCGTGACAATCGCCACCTTGCCTTTGAGACTGAAAAAATTCTCTGCCGATTCTTTCATTGCATGCTCCTTTCTTGGTCAGTCCCGGTCGCTTTCGCGACCCTTAGCGAGCTGGATCTCTCCGTCCCTGATCATCTCTTTGATTGAAGCGGCCGACGCCTCCAGCGCCGCCCGTTCGGAGGGCTCCAGGCTTAGCTCCACAATCTCCTTCACCTTCCCACCGCCCAATCTGAGCGGCACGCCCAGGCTCACCTCCTTCAACCCGTATTCCCCCTCAAGCCGCGTCGAGCAGGGCCAGGCCTTTCCGTCATCGACGGCCATGCTCGCAAAGATATCGCCTACCGACTCGGCGCTCGTCCAGCCGGCGGTCCGGCCGGGCCGCAACTGGTTCCACTTGACAAAGAAACCCGACATCTCACTCTTTATCAGACGCCTGGCTTCCGGCCCAACGACGACCGGCTCTCCGTGAACCCTGATATTGCTATAAATCGGCACCTGGGTCTCCCCGTGTTCCCCGATGACAAAGGCCTCGACGGCCGTTGACGGGACCGAGAGGGTCCTCGCGATGGCCCACCGGAAGCGGGACGTATCATTCCGGGTCAGCCCGATCACCTTTTCCCGGGGGATGTAGAAGGTCCGGCCGACCAGATAGACCAGCGGGTCCACGGGCGACGTTGCGATGATCCACAGGGCCGAGGGCGACTGCGCGCGTAACGGACCGACCATGTCGAGGACGAGGGGCAGGTTGACCGCAAGGTATTCCCTCCGCGACAGCTCGACCTCATGACGGGGAACACTGGCCGTCACGACCACGACGTCCGAACCACCCGTATCCTCTATGTCGCCTCCCCGCACCCTGGTCGTCGCCCGGTGCACGACCGCCTGTTCGATGTCTAATGCGTGCGCCTCCGCGAGGTTGCGACGGATGTCAAACAGGACGACCTCGGTGGCGAGCCCGTCCTGGGCGAGCCGGTAGCCGACCGCCGAGCCTACGACGCCTGATCCGCCCACTATGGTGACCTTCATAGTTTCCCTCCTTATCGGCAACTGTTGGGCGACACGCGCAAATCCGATTCCGGCCCTCAATGCCGGTGGTCGGTTGCGCACTGCCCGGCTGAAACGGTCCCGGCCATGGTGTCCCTGGCTGCCGGCCTACCCTTTCAGGATAAATTGACTCCCTTATTTTGCTACCCCGCACCCCTTCGCCAAGCCGGCCAACTCATCCCAGTCCTCGTCAACCTCGCGCTGCAGGCGTGCCACGTCATCGGCGGTAAAGTGGCGGTACCGGCCCTGTATCTTCACATACTCGCTCACCGGAAGGCCCTTAGGTTGATGGGTAATCCGGTATTCCTTGCCGTCGATGATCTCATAGAGGGGAAAGAGCTTTGTCTCCACGGCAAGCTGGGCGGCCTTCGCGGAGAGACTTTCCGCCATCCTCCAGCCTGTTGCGCAGGGTGCGAGGGTATGGATAAACTTCGTGCCCTTTATGTCCTTTGCCCTCTCTACCTTTTCCATCAGATCCTGTGGATGGCCCATGCTGGCGGTTGCCGCATAGGGAATCCTGTGTGCCGCTATGATCTGCATGAATTTCTTCTTTCTTCCTTTCCGACCCCCCGGCGTCGTCATGGTCCAGACGTCCTGGGGAGTCGAGGAACTCGACTGGATGCCCGTGTTCATATAAGCCTCGTTGTCGAGACAGACGTAAATGAAATTGTCATTCCGGTCGGCGGCGCCCGAAAGCGACTGGAGCCCTATATCGAACGTGCCGCCGTCGCCCGCGAAGGCAAGGACGTTCACATCCTCCCGTCCCTGTATCTTCAGCGCGCTTGCGATGCCTGAAGCCGTCGGGGCCGCTATCTCGAAGGCCGAGTGGAAGCACGGCACGGAAAAGGTGCTGTTCGGATAGGTGGCGCTGATCACCCCGACGCACGACGGGAGAACCACGACGATCGTGTTTTTCCCAAGCACCTTCAACACGAGCCGGATGGTCGTTGCTTCCCCGCAGCCCGGACAGGCCATATGACCCGGCCGCATACATTCCCTTTCGACTTCCATATCCATATCTTAGTCCCTCCGTACCCATATGGGCAGATCCGCCGGGTCTTTCCCGTCAAGGGCCCCCATTACCATATCTTCTATCATCTCCGGCGACACGTCGGCTCCGCAGATACCTGCGATGTAATTCGTTATCAGGGGACGGTCCTTCATCGGGTAGAGGGCGCTCTTCAGCTCCTGGCACCATATCCCTCCCTTGCCGAGCGAGATATTCCGGTCGATGACGGCGACTCTCGGCACACCCTTCAGGGCCTCCCGCACCTCCTGGTACGGGAACGGCCTGAAGGCCTTCAGCTTGAGCAGTCCTACCTTGCGCCCCTTTTCCCGAAGCGACTGCACGGCCACCCGGGCAGTGCTCGTCATGGCGCCGCTCGTCGCGAGGACTATCTCCGCGTCTTCGGTATCGACCGCCTCTATGACACCGTAGCCCCTGCCCATGACTGCCCGGTATTCTTCGTCCACCTGACGTATGACCGGCCGCGCCTTCTCCATGTCCTCGAAGCTTCTCTGGCGGTACTCCATGTACTGCTCGGGATTGACGACGTTCGTAATATACGCGGGGTCCTCTATGTCGAACCTGGTAGGCAGGCTGAAGGGGGGCAGAAAGGCATCGACGGCGTCTTGTCCGGGTATCTCGACAGGCTCGATGAAGTGAGAGGTAAAGAAACCATCTATGGCGACCACAACGGGAAAGAGGACCTGTTCCGCGATCTTGTACGCCTGGATGACCGTGTCGAACGCCTCCTGGGCGTCCTCACAGTAAAACTGAAGCCACCCCGTGTCCCTTTGGGAGAGGCTGTCCGACTGGTCGCTCCCGAAGGCCCAGGGGGCCGCGATCACGCGATTGACGTTGCACATGACGATGGGGACCCTGTTACCCGAAGCGAAGTGGAGCATCTCGTGCATGAGGGCGAGTCCCTGGGAGCCGGTGGCGGTGAAGGTGCGCACGCCCGTGAGGGAAGCCGCGATGCACGCGGCCATCGCCGAGTGCTCCGACTCGGTCCGCATCATGATCCCCGTAAGCTTCCCCTCATTCTCCATGTCCGAGAGCTTCTCATAGATGGGCGTCTGGGGTGTGATGGGGTAGGCGGCGACGAACTGCACCCGGCCCAGGCGCACCGCTTCCGCTACCGCGTAATTTCCCGCCAGGAGTGTCTTCATTTCTCACCTCCGATATCGACGACGTTCCGCGGGCAGGTCGTGGCGCACACGCCGCAGCCCTTGCAGTAGTCTGGCCTGAGCCTGTATCCGTCCTTCTCCTTCACAACCGATATATCGGGACAGAGCAGGAAGCACAGGTCACACTGGGTGCACGTCCCGCACTTCATGCAGCGCTCGATTTCCGCGTGCATCGGCTGGGGGCCGAGACCGGCCACAACCTCCCTGAAGGTGCCCGCGCGATCTGCGCTGCTCAGCCGCTCGGGGTTGTCGTTCATCGGCGCATAGGGCACGCAGACTGTGTTGAGCTTGTCGTAGGTGACGATCTGTTTCAGGTCGGCCCCATATCCCTCGGGGTCGATCACGTGCTGAAAAGAGAAGGACGAGCGGTTTCCGATTCGGTGGAGCGCAAACTCCGCGCCCACATCCTTGCCCTCGAAAAAACAGAAGATGGCCAGGGCCGCCATCTTGCCGCTCGCTATCGCGTCTGCCGCAAACATCTTTGCGCCTGCGCCGTCGCCGCCCGCGAAGACGTCTTTCGCGCCTGTCGTCCCGAAGGAGGAGATTTCAACCATGCCGCCTTTGTCCACGGTCACACCGGACCGGGCCAGAAATGCGGTCTCGGGGACCTGGCCGACCGCAACAATGACCATATCGGCCGGCACGACGAACTCGGAGCCCGCGACGGGGAGAGGCTCGTGCCACCCACGCGCGGTGAGGGGGCCAAGCTCCGCCCGCATGCACTCCACGGCGAAGACCCGCCCATTCTCGGCGATGAAGCGCCTCGGCACCGCTGGCCGGTCTATCTTTATCCCCTCGCGCGTGGCGGCCATCACCTCCTCGGCCACCGCGGCCATCTCGGGGCAGACGATCCTCACCTCTCGCGCCCCCATCCGTCCGGCCGTCCGCGCGCAGTCGATTGCCGTGTTACCGCCGCCGACTACCACCACGCTCCGGGCCTTCCCTTTTTGCGCGGGGGCGATGTCGCGAAGGAACGCCATCCCCTCCACGACGCCCGGCAGGTCCTCTCCTTCCACGCCGAGCCGCATCCCCCTCGGGGCGCCCACGGCTATGAAGACAGCCTGGTGGTCCCGTCTGACGTCGGAAAGGGACAAGCCGGGCTGCCCTTCGGCCACCACCCTGATTCCGGTTTTTATTTTCACGCCCCATTTCTTGATGGAGGCGATCTCCCTGGTGAGGACCGCTTTGGGCAGGCGGTACTCGGGTATGCCGTACATGAGCATGCCCCCCGGTCGGGGGAGGGCCTCGAAGACCGTCACGTGGTAACCGAGGCGCGCAAGGTGGTACGAGGCACTCAGGCCCGCGGGTCCCGAGCCGATGACGGCGACCCTTTCCTTTCTCCGGCGGACGGAGTTTTTTTCCGTACCGGACACGCGGCCGTGGTCCGCGAGGAAGCGCTCGAACCCCCTTACGTTGACCGCCTCGTCGAGTTCCGCGCGGTTGCAGGCCGTCTGACAGGGATGATAACAGATCCTGCCGCAAATGCCTGGGAAGGGGTTGTCCTGGCGAAAAACGGCGAGCGCCTCGTCGATGAGACCCTTCGATGCAAGAGAAAAGGCCCTCGGGATATCATTCCCTATGGGGCAGCCCTCGCGGCAGGCAGAGGTCTTCTCCACCCAGACAGGCTTCTTGCCGCTCCATTGTCCCGTAAAAAAGATTTCCGTCGATCCCCGGGAGAAAGGAATGATCGGCTCTATGTCCTTGATCGTTATATGACGGTAGTCCATCTACTCTGCTCCTTTTGCCACCCGGGTCAGCTCGTAGGCCCGCCTCGCCGCGGCAATATTCTCCTCGATTTTCGCGGGGACCGTCTCCCTGATCGCCTCTTCAAGACATGCCATGGATATGGCGCCGCTCGCCTTCGCGTATGCGCCGAGCATGGCCGTGTTGATGGTCGCGCCCAGTCCCGCCGCCTCGGACACGGCAAGGGCGTCCACGAGGGCGAGACGGAATCCGCCCAGGCCCTTCGTGAACGGGTCGGTCTTCAGGGCATTGTTGATGAGAAGCAGGCCGTTCTCCTTGAGCGTTTCCTTGACCTCTTTTTCATCGACGAGGTCGGGGGCCATGAAGATCATCTCGTCGGGCCTCCTGATCTCGCACTTGAGGAAGATCTTCTTGTCGTCTACCCGGAGAAAGCTCGCCACCGGGGCGCCCCGCCTCTCGCCGCCGAAGACGGAGAAACACTGAGGGTACCTGCCCATGAGAAAAAAGACCTTTGCCAGGATCTGGGAGGCGATGACCGCCCCCTGTCCCCCTCTGCCGATGAACTTGATCTCCGTCATGGCATCCTCCACTTTCTGTAAGTTTGTCGTGCGGAACCGACCGGACGTCCGCCTGCTATCCTCCGGCCGCCGGAGAAAAAAAAGCTACGTCGTCCCGGTCCTTGAGCACATGGTCCAGCCCGACCTGCCTGCCGTTCACTATCGCGAGCACGGCCATTTCCGGCGGGACCCCGAGGTCCTTTAGCAGGTGCCCTGCCGTTGTGCCCTCGGCCAGGGACCTCTTGAAAGAGAACCTCTCACCCCCCTCGGGGAGAAAGTGGCCCATAGTCCCGAAGAGTTTTACTTCCACTTCCATCTCCTCACCTCTTCGCCCCGCCAAAGGGGGGGCTTTTGCGCGCCCTTCTACAAGCCCGGTCCGCGTCACACACAACCCAGGATCGCCCTCTTGATCATGGCCTTGGCCAGAGGGACCATGTAGGCGTTCTGGCTCATAGGTTTTGCATCAGCCAGTGCCGCCGCGGCCGCCGCCTCGGCGAGGGCCGCGTCCATGGGTCTCCCCACGATGGCCTCCTCAGCCTTGAATGCCCGGTAGGGCTTCACATAGACGGCATTGAGACAGATTCGCGCGGCGATCACCTTGGTATCGGCGGTCGCGATCATGGCGGCGCAGTTGACGACAGGAAAATCTATCGCTTTTCTTAGGGCGAACTTGACAAAGGCGCTCTTGCCGGCAGGGGCGGGAAGCTCGATCCCGGTGACGATCTCATCGACATCGAGGACCGTCGTGCTGACCGGCACCACCTGAAAGAAGTCCTCCGCCTGGATGGTTCTTTTCGTGGTCTTTATACGCGCATCGAGGGCGATGAGGGCGGGCGCCGTATCGCTGGGGTGGACCGCGTAGCAGCCTTTCTCCACGCTCCCGCCGAAGATGGAGTGGTAGCGATTCTCCCCGTTGATGGCGTAGCATCTTCCCCCGCCCTTACGCAGACAGGGAAAACGGTTGTTCGGGTTGCGGTAGTACCAGCAGCGGATGTCCTGGCAGATGTTGCCCCCCAGGGTGCCCATCTCCCGAAGGTGGGTCGAGGCGGTTCTGAGGGCTGCCTCGGCGAGGGCGGGGTAGTCCCTGCGGATGGTCTCGTCGGTCGCGATGTCCTCAAGCCTCGTCAGGGCGCCGATGGTGAGCACGCCGCCTTTCGGCCTGATGAAATCGAGGCCCGGGACGGTCTTGATGTTGACGAGGGCTTCGGGATAGGTGGGCAGTATCTCATCCTTCATCTTGCCCAGGATGTCCGTGCCTCCGGCGATGAGCGCAGCCTTCTTCCCGTAGCGCCTCAGTGTGTCTATTGCTTCATCGAGAGTGGTTGCGTTCATGTGGGCAAAGTTTCTCATCTCTCCTCCTCATATCTTCCCCAGCGCCTTGAGGACTTTGTCGGGGGTGATGGGGAAATCGTCCACTGCCACCCCGATCGCGTTGTGGACCGCTGGCCCCAAAAGCGAGGCCACGTGGTCGGCCACGTCCTCGCCGATGCCGTTTGCACCGTATGGACCGTAGCCCATCGCCGTTTCAATGATTATCGTCTCGATGGGCCCGCAGTCGAGTATCGTCGAGATCTTGTAGTCGAGCAGGTTGCCGTTCAGCATGACTCCCGTATTCAAATCCCAGACCATTTCCTCGGTCTGCGCCCTGCTCACGGCCATGTATGTGCCGCCGTACTGCTGGCCCTCGACCGCCTCGGGGTTGATAGCCTTGCCTACGTCGTTGACGTTGACCACCTTGACTACGTCGATCTCGCCCGTCTCGGTGTCGACCTCGACCTCCATGAAATGCGCCTGCCGGCATAGGTGAGGCCGCTGGCTGTAGTCGACGAGCTCCTTTGCGGCGGCGCCCGTCGCGTCCGTCCAGGCCCCGGCCTGTTTCCAGGCGTGCGTATAGATTTCGGGGTGCTTCCACCACTGGACGCACTGCACCTCCCTCACCACGTCCCGCACGGTCTTTCTTATGGATTGGTCTGCCTTCACGAAGACGACACTATCCTTGATGTCGAGGTCCTCGGGCTTATAGCCGGGAAAGGCCGGGGGAGACGTGATGTCCCTATCCTGGTATCCGTTCGCCGCAAAGTCCAAAAGCGCCTGTTTAGCCTTCCGCGCGGCCCTCCGGACCACGTAGCCGTTCGTGCAGAGGTTGCAGGAGCCGTCGGGCGTCATCATGGCGAAACCCGTATCCTTCTGCTGACGGAGCGTCACGTCCTCGTACCGCATCCCCAGCTCGTCGGCGGCGATCTGGCAATAGGCGGTCTCCGAGACCACCCCCACGTCCGCGCGCTGTCCGAGGATACTCACGGACCCGTCCGGCTCGATGAGTATTCCCGCCGTGCCCGCGCCGCGCTTGCTGTTCCATTCGTGGGTCCAGACAAAGCCGACGCCGTGCATCTTTCCGTTCGGCAGCCTTCTGGTGCCGGGCGGATGCCACTTCTTATCCCAGTCCATGGCCTTCTTGCCCGCCTCGATGCACTCCCTCAGGCTGTCCCTGTCCGGCTTGCCGAAGCGGCGCTTCGCGCCTGACAGCCACGCCATGTCGTGACCTTCGAAGCCGTCGTTCCTGAGGGCGACTTCCGTGGGATCGAGCCCCATTTCATTCGCCACGTGGCCGAAGACCGTGTTGAAGCAAAAGGTGTTCGAGAGCTGCTCGCAGCGGACTGCATTGACCGGCCCCTTGTTGACGATGCCCGAGATGTTCTCCTTCAGGAGGTTCGGGACCCGCGAGTTTTCCACGAAATGGCCGATCCCCATGTTGGGCTCCGCTGCCTTGGGCCCGTTACTGAATATGCTCTTTACGGCGACCGCGGTGATCGTCCCGTCTTTGTTCACGCCGACCCTGAAGTTGTGTACTGCGATGTCCATCGACCCGCCGTAGAAGTCGTCTCTCCTGTTGAAGACGATCTTCACCGGCCTGCCGGTCCTACGGCTCAGGACGGCCGTGATGTAGTGGATGACCGTGCTCCAGTTCATCCAGTTCCAGCCGCCGAACATGCCGCCCTGGTAGGGGGCGTGGGTGGTGATCCTGCTTATGGGGATATCGAACCAGTACGACATGGCCTGCTTGTGCTCGAATACGTGCTGATGTTTGACCCATAGCTCGGGGTAGCCCCCGTTCCATCTGGTGATGCCGCTCGGCAGCTCCGGCTCGGCCCAGGTGTGCCACCGCCTCCTGCCCCGGAACTCGAGCACCCTTTCCGCCTTCGCCAGGGCCTCCTCCACGTTTCCCTTCTCGTAGCGGTGCTCGCCCGCGGCGATCCGAAAGACGCCCGAGAAGGCGTTGGCGTAAGGGTTCAGCGCGTTTGCCGCGTCGAATACGTCCTTGGCGAGCTGGCCCTCACCCACGAGCTTGACATCCTCGCGCCGCACCGCATCCTCTTCGTCGATGACAAAGGGGTACATCTCCCAGTCCACGTGCACGAGCTTGAGCGCCTCATCGGCGACCTGCTTGCTGTCGGCCGCCACCACGACGCCGACCGGCTCGCCCTCCCAGACCGCATAGTCGGGGAGCACGTACCAGGGCGCCCCGTAGCTGCCGGGCACGACCTTGTCCTTGATCTCCGGGTCGTCCGTCCTCAGTATGGCCCGTACGCCCGGAAAGGCCTCCGCCTTACTCGTGTCCATGCCCTTTATGCGCGCATGGGGATGCGGCGAGGTGAGCACGCGGGCATACAACATGCCCGGCAACTGTATGTCGGCTGTATAGATGGCGGCTCCGGTCGCCTTCTCGTAGCCGTCCGTGCGCCTGATGCCGCGCTTGCCTATCGCGGTAAATTGTTGATCCTCGATTTCGTAATCGAAATCATCCTCTCTCATGGGACGCACCTCCTTGCAGAACCTTCGCCGCCTCGGCCACCGCCTTCGGGTGCTGGGGGTATGTCCCGCACCGGCACAGGTTGCCCGCGAGCGCCTGACGTATCGCCTCTTCGTCGGGGTTCGGGTTCCTGTCGAGCAGGGCCTTTGCCGTCACGATGAAGCCCGGTGTGCAGTAGCCGCACTGCATGCAATGGTGCTTGACGTAGGTCTCGATGAGAGGATGCTTCGCCTCGGCAACCCCCTCCACGGTCTCGACGGTCTTGCCGTCGCACTCGATGGCGAGGGTCATGCAGGAAAGTATGGGCCTTCCGTCCATGATAACCGTGCATGAGCCGCATGCGCCTCTGTCGCAGAACATCTTCGCGCCGGTGAGACCCATCCGGTCGTGGATGAGGCTGTGGAGGGTCACGTTCGGCTCGACCGTGAATTCGTAGCTCTGGCCGTTCACCGTCAAATTGATCAACCCGTGGGGCTTCGGCAGCGGCTCCGTGCCGTGCCCGGCAATGACATGCGCCTTGAGCGACTCGTAGGTGTCAAGTCGTGTTGCGCAGTAGGGACAAAGATATCGTGATGTGATCATGTTTCCTCCTTATCGCGACGTCCTTAGGAAGACCGACTGCCTGATCCTGTTCTCGTAGTCGTTCCTGAAATAGGTGAGGGTATCGAGCACGGGAATGGGGGCCGCCTGACCGAGGCCGCACAGCGAGGACTGCATCATGAGCCGGGAGAGCTTCTCCAGGTTGATTACATCTTCCGGTACCCCGTCCCCTTCGGCCAGCCTCGAAAGGATTTCCATCATCGCCTCCGTGCCCTCCCTGCAGGGGGTGCACTCGCCGCACGACTCCTCATTGAGGAACTCCATGGTCCTTCTGACGAAGTCGATCACGTCCCTCGTGCTGCTCATGACCATAACGGCGCCAGAGCCGATGACCGTCTCGTAGGAGAGAGGCGTCTCGACCATGGAGGCGGGTATGATGCCTCCCGTGGCGCCGCCGATCTGGACCATCTTAATGTCCGATGCGGCCGCAAGGGCCAGCAGGTCGGAGAGGCGGCTTCCCATGGCAACCTCATACACACCCGGTCTTGCCACGTCGCCGCTCACGGAGAAGACTTTGGTGCCCGCGCTCGCGGCGGTGCCTACGGAAGTGAACCAGGACGCCCCTTTTGCGATAATGGGAGCCACATTCATGAGGGTTTCCACGTTGTTGATGACCGTGGGTTTGCCGAAGAGGCCGCTCGTCGGGGGGAAAGGCGGACGGAACCTGACCTCGCCGCGCCTGCCTTCGATGGAGTTCATGAGCGCCGATTCCTCGCCGCAGACGTATGCCCCCGCGCCCTCCCGTATCTCAATGGCAAGGTCGATGAGACCCTTTTCCGTGGCCTGATTGATGGCGCGCTTCAGGCCTTCCAGGAGGTGGTGGTATTCCTGCCGCAGGTAGATGTAGGCCCTCCGTGCCCCTACGGCGTATGCGGCAATACCGATGCCCTCGATGAGGGAGAAGGGGTCGTGCCGGATAATGTAGCGGTCCTTGAACGTGCCTACCTCGCCCTCGTCGGCGTTGCAGATTAGGTATTTTTCGTCGCCCGGACCCTTTCGTGCAAGCTCCCACTTGGCGCCCACGGGAAAGCCGGCCCCTCCCCGGCCCCTCAGGTTCGAGGCCTTTATCTCGGCAACGACCTTTTCCGGGCCCATCCGGCGCGCCTTCGCCAATGCCTGAAAGCCGCCCTTTTCAACGAAGGTGGCGATGTTGTCCGGGTCGATCACCTCACAGTACCGTAGGACGATTCTCTCTGCCATGGCTGTCCTCCCTAAAATTCCTTCAGGATGTCGGCAATCTTCCCCGGCGTGAGCTTCCCGTAGACCGTATCGTTGATGAGCATGGCCGGCGCCTGGTCGCAGGCGCCGATGCAGTTCGTCAGCTCAAAGGAGAATCTGCCGTCGGGCGTCGTTTCGCCGGGCTTGACGCCGGCACTTCGGGCGATTGCCTCGATCATCATGGGCGCATTCGCGAGATAGCAGGGAAGGCTCTTGCATATCCTGATCACATTCCTCCCCCGGGGCTTCGTGGCAAGAAAGGCATAGAAGCTCGCCACCCCGTAGGCCTCGCTCAGGGGAAGACCGACTTCTCCCGCGATGGCGGCAAGAGAGGTCCTCGACAGATAGCCCTCTGTCCGCTGTTTTGACTTGAGCAGATCGAGTAGCTTCGGTCGGGCAGCGTTTTCGAACAGGCGCGGGGCCTCCGTCTTCTTCTTCCCGACCTCCTTCTTGATCCCCTCAGGCCACGTGAGGGCGCTCGTGGGGCAATATTCGATGCAGATGCCGCAATCCCTGCAGACCTCCTTGTTGAGGGGCTCGTCGAAGTCGACCACCACCTTTGAGCCGAAACCGCGGTAGGCCATGGCGTACACGTTCTGCCCCGCGACCTCGGCGCACGCGCGGATGCACTTCCTGCAGAGGATGCACCGGGACATATCGCGGCGGACGTACGGGCTTTCCTCCTGCGCGTATAAGCGGCGCCTCCTCACGCTGAACCGGGGAGGGCCCACCTCCAGATCGGAGGCTAGATTGTGGAGCGTGCACTCGTGCGCGTCCGAGTCGGTGACGCACGACCCAGTGTGTGCGGCGAGAAGGAGTTCGATCGTTGCCTGGCGTGCCTCCAGAACCCGTTGAGAACGGCTCCGGACGACCATGCCTTCGGCTATGGGCGTGTGGCAGGAACCCACGAGCGTGCGGGAGCCTTCCACCTCCACGACGCAGATCCGGCAGTTGCCCGAAGGCTTGATGCCCTCGTCGTGGCAGAGCCTGGGGATCTCGACGTCCACCCTCCCGGCAGCCTCGAGAATGGTCATCCCCAGGGGGCCGCTCACGTTCTTGCCGTCAATCGTCAGTGAAATATTTTTCATCCTTTACCTCACCTGTTGGTTAAAATGTCCCTGTCGGTTCGTGCCGATTCCGCACCCTGTGCGAATAGACCTTATTATTGCGTCGCCTCCCCGTTCTCATCAAAACTTTATGTTATTACGGTCTAAAGCATAAAGACATAGTGCGAAACCACTAATGGTTCGACAAAAAAAGCACTATGCGGAAAGCGGCCGCCAACGCCTTATCTTCCGGTATCGCCCCGTATATTCCGCCCGATAGGGGGGCGATCGGTATGAGCGGGAACCCGCCGTTTCCACGAACCTCCGGTTCCCGGAGACGGCGGGACTTGACCGCGGAGACGGCGATCAGTCGTCGAAATTGCCCGCGGCCCCCTTGCCGGCAGGGATGCCCTTCGCCCGCTCGATGATCTGCTCCTTTG